>JALQVK010000134.1 GCA_023260375.1 Rhodoluna sp.
GTTGTGCTTGTAAGAAGTGAATCCGGCGAGCGAAGTAATTTCAAGTTCCGGTAGGCGGTTTGAAAACCCAGTACCAAAAGAATCAGAGCGCCGACCACACCAAAGACGATTTTGAGTGAACTTAGAGCCGAAGCTATCAGCCCGCCAATCACAAAAACTGCAAAAGCGTAGGCGCCATCGACAGTCGCCATACCCAGGGCTCCGACCACACCATGACGAAGCCCCCGAGAAATTGTGGTGTTGATAAGCATTATTGCCATGGGACCAACCGGTATGGCCAGTGCCAAACCAGCCAAAAATCCCAGACTTCCGAGTTCCCACATACAACCATTCTGTACTAAGGGTTCTCACAGCAAAGCAAGGTAACCTTGAGGTTAGTTATCCGTTTGGAGAGTTTTGAAGCGCCTAATTTCGATTGCCGCAGTGGCCAGTCTTGCTTTGGTATCACTCACCGCTTGTTCATCATCGAACACCGTGGTGCCCAACTCACATATAACGATTGCCGAAGTCGGTTCTCTGGTAACCCTAAACCCGGATGTTATTGCCGCGACGGAAAATAAAATTGCTAGCGATGTTTCGTTGCTGACCACCCAAAATTTCTATGAGGTCGACAAGAACGGCGAGCTGGTAGCTAACCCGAGTTTTGGAACCGTAAAGGTTGTGAAGCAAAGCCCATTCACAGTCAGTTACACCTTCGGAAAAGCTGCGGTCTGGAGCGATGGATCCAAACTTGATTCAACCGATCTTGCGCTCGCGGTCACCGCAGCCAAATTTGCTGACTTCAACTCTACTCACTATGGTTCTAGCCTTTCCGGTGCCAGCATCGTGGGAACCCCAAAAGCTGGTGACAACTCAATCACCTTGCAGTTCGATCAACCAATCGTCGACTGGAAAACTGTTCTCGACGTAACCGTCCCAGCTCACATTGTGGGCAAGTTCGCTGAAATCGGCGGCAACGTAGCTGCAGTTCGGGCTGGAATTATTTCGGCCATTGTCGATAAAAAGACCGATGTTTTGGCCAAGTTGGCAAGCGGATATGCAGAAGCGTTCAAACCGAGTGCTCCGACTGAAAATTTCTTGGCAAATGGCGCCTACGCTTTCACGGAAATTGGCTCCGAAAAACTAGTTCTGAAGGCTCAACGCGACTACCGCGGGCTTCATGCTGGTATAGCTGAAACTGTAAATATTCTCAATTTCCAGGACAACGTAAGTGCCTATAAGAGTGTTGCAGCTGGAAAAGTAGACGTTTTTGCGCCGCGGGTGACACTAAACGAACCGCAGTCGGACCTCGTGTCGCAGTCGCAGGCACTAAGCACTAAAACTGTCACAGTGTTGGCACCGGGTAGCTCACTTTCCGAGCAGTTTGTTGTGAACCTTGCCAACGGAAACCTTGCCGACTCAAGTTACAAAGACCCAAAAACGGCTTTGACCTTGAGACAAGCTTTCCTGAACATAGTTCCAAAGACCCGTGCAATCGATTTTGCCTCGATGACTCAGACGGTTTCCAAATCCGATTCGTTCGTCTATTCGTCTTCATCAAAAAACTACTCGGCGGTAACTTCTTCTAACGGAAGTTCAAACTTTGTGCTCCAGGACACCGAAAAAGCTAGTGAGCTTGTGGCAAGTCTGAAACTCGGAATTACCCCAACCATTCGAGTCTTATTCGACTCAGATAACCCGGCTGCCGTTGCCGAATGGACTCTCCTTTCAGACCACGCAGCTACTTCGGGTTTGCGATTGACCAACGTGTCCAACCCAGACCCATCTGAGAAGCTAGCTAGTGGCGAATACGAGGTTTATCTAGGACCGCTTCCTTTGCTCGGAGTTGGTACAGGCTCGATTCAATCGCTGGTAAACGGACCTGCCAAAATGCCCGAGGCAACCTACAGTTCTATCGCCAAAGATGTTCTCGCCTCAGACGAGAAGACTCTTGGAACGGTTTTGCAAAGCCTTGACAAGCAACTATTCGACCTCGGCTACGGGCTTCCGATGTACCAGCTTCCAACGATTCTGGTTTACAACAACCGGATTCAAGGTTTTGGTGCAGATCCATTCGGAAATAACTCAACCTGGGGTTATTGGACCTGGCACGTTTCCGCCGACAAATAACGCCAATTCGCAGGTAGACTGGTCTAAACCGACTTTTCATGAGCGTGGCTTTTCCGCGCCCAAATCTCAAGGATGTTCCCTATGGCTCAGGCCAAACGCGAAGAATTAAGAAACGTAGCAATTGTTGCTCACGTTGACCACGGCAAGACCACACTGGTCGATGCCATGCTGCGCCAAACTGGCTCTTTCACCACCCACGGCGATGTGAGCGAGCGAGTCATGGACTCGGGCGACCTTGAAAAGGAAAAGGGAATCACCATCCTTGCCAAGAACACTGCAATTGCCTACAAGGGCGACCACTCAGGTGGCAAAGAAATCACCATCAACGTAATTGACACTCCTGGTCACGCCGACTTCGGTGGCGAGGTTGAGCGCGGACTTTCCATGGTGGACGGCGTTGTGCTTCTTGTCGATGCTTCTGAAGGACCACTTCCTCAGACTCGATTCGTGCTTCGTAAGGCTCTTGAGTCGAAGCTTCCGGTAATCCTTTTGGTCAACAAAACCGACCGTCCAGATGCTCGCATCGACGAAGTTGTTGAAGAAACTCACGACCTTCTGCTGGGTCTAGCCTCTGATCTTCACGACACCGTTCCGGATCTAGACATCGACGGCATTCTAGAGTTGCCAATCATTTACGCTTCTGGCCGCGCGGGAATCGCTTCGCTAACCAAACCAGCCGACGGAACCATGCCAGAAGGCGACAACCTCGAGCCTTTGTTCGGTGCCATCATGAAGCACATCCCAGCACCGGTTTACGACGATGAAGCACCGCTTCAGGCTCACGTAACCAACTTGGACGCCAGCCCATTCCTCGGTCGTCTAGCTCTTCTTCGCATCTTTAACGGCACCCTTCGTAAGGGTCAGCAGGTTGCTTGGGTTCGCCAGGACGGCACTACTCAGAACGTGAAGATCACCGAACTTCTGAAGACCAAGGCGCTTGAGCGTTTCCCAACCGAAGAAGCCAACCCAGGCGACATCGTTGCGGTTGCCGGTATCGAAGAAATCACCATTGGTGAAACTTTGGCAGACCCGAACGACATTCGTCCGCTGCCAATGATCACGGTTGACGACCCAGCCATCTCGATGACCATCGGTATCAACACTTCTCCAATGGCCGGTCGTGTCAAGGGTGCCAAGGTCACTGCCCGTTTGGTGAAAGACCGTTTGGACAAGGAACTTATCGGTAACGTTTCGATTCGCGTTCTTCCAACCGAGCGTCCAGACGCTTGGGAAGTACAGGGTCGTGGCGAACTTGCTCTAGCCATCTTGGTTGAGCAGATGCGTCGTGAAGGTTACGAACTAACCGTTGGTAAGCCTCAGGTAGTTACCAAGCGCGTCGACGGCAAGCTTTTCGAGCCTGTTGAAGACATCACCATTGACGTTCCAGAAGAATTCCTGGGTTCAATCACTCAGCTAATGGCTGCCCGTAAGGGTCGCATGAAGAACATGCAGAACAATGCTGCTGGCTGGACCCGTATGGAGTTCCTAGTACCTTCTCGTGGTCTAATCGGTTTCCGCACCGAATTCCTAACCACGACTAAGGGAACCGGTATTGCTAACGCAATCTCGGCTGGTTACGAGCCTTGGGCTGGCGAAATCGTCACCCGTCAGAATGGCTCGATGGTTGCCGACCGCGCAGGTGTCGCAACTCCGTTCGCAATGATCGCTCTTCAGGAACGCGGATCGTTCTTCGTTGAACCAACCACCGAGGTTTACGGCGGAATGGTTGTTGGCGAGAACTCTCGCGCCGATGACATGGAAGTCAACATCACCAAGGAAAAGAAGCTCACCAACATGCGTGCGTCTTCTTCAGACGAATTCCAGTCGCTCACCCCACCAAAGAAGCTAAGCCTCGAAGAGTGCCTAGAGTTCGCTCGTGAAGACGAGTGCGTGGAGGTTACTCCGGAAGCCGTTCGCATCCGCAAGGTTGAACTAGACCCGAACGTTCGCGCTCGTGCAGTCTCAGCCCGCAAGAACGCCTCGAAAACGTCCTAGTCTTAAGGATTTTGGGCTCCTTGAAAGAGGGGCCCTTTTTCTTTGCCCGAAATCAATCGTTACCATTTCGCTACCTTTTTTGGAAAAAATCTTGGTTTTTCCAATCCTCCGCGGTGGTAATTTGGTCCTACATTTATCGGTCATTCAAAGATGAATGTGAAACCTACAACGGAGGAATAAATGATTAACAAGAAGCTATCGCGCGCAATTGCCGCGACTGCTGGTGTTGGTCTAGCGTTCGCAAGCTTGGTCGGCATCGCCGCCCCAGCCCAGGCCGCTGCACCTAGCACCACTTTTAAGATTCACCTAAATGTTTCAAAAGCTGTTGCTGAGCAATGGAACCTTTGGTACTGGAACACGGGTGTAGCTGGTGTCGAGCCAGTTAACAACACTCTTGGTGAGACAACCAAAACCATCGCTGGATCACCTGTCACTATGGACTGGACTCCAAACTTCAGCCACGAGGACGCTTACGGCGTTTACGCTGAATTCACTCTTCCAGCAACCTTGAAGGCGCTCAACAACGTAATGCGCACCACTGAGTCATGGGATGGCCAGGATGCAGCAGATGCCGTTGTAGACAACCCAGCGACTCCAGATGTTGACGAAACTGCGGCTGCAAAGCCTGCAATTGCTGAGTCGGACAAGCCATTCGGTGGAGACAACATCTTCCCTGCTGGCGAAAGCTGGTGGAACGTCGGAACTGGTCTACGTGAATACCCTCTTAAGGCTGGAAACCAGACCATTAAGGTTCACGTTAACGCTCCTCTAGCAACTCTTCAGGCACAGGGTTTCAGCCTTTGGGCATGGAACAGCCGCGTTGAGCCAATGCAGATTCTGAGCACTTTCAAAGTTGGCAAGAAGACTCCTTACAAGGGCCTTGTTCCTGCTGATCTAAAGGGTGTGCCATTCTCAGGTAGCGACAAGTATGGTGCTTTCGCAACCATTACTGTTCCAAAGGCTTATGTTGCAGACACCGGCTTTATCTTCAAGCGTTCGACACCTTCGAATGGTTGGGCAAAGCAGTCTGTTGACTACATGATGCCAGCAGGTACCACCGATGCATATGTAAACATCGGAACCAACACCCCTGTTGAAGGCTGGAAGGGCAACTTTGAAGTTACCTACAACCAGGCACCTTCATTCATTGGACGTTGGGGTGCAACCGCTACTTGGTCTAACGGCGTTATGACCATCACCCCAGTGCGTCCAGCTGCTGCAAGCCTTCGTGGTGCAGCACCAGACACCATTGTGGTAACCGTCAAGAAGGGTGCTGGTGACAACACCACCGGCTTCTCGAACAACAAGTGCACAATTAGCGCATCTGTTCTAGTTCCTAACATTGACGACTTCCAATGGGCAATGCCAGAATCCTGCACAGTAAACGTTGCTGCAGGACCAGAAGCCGCAACCTATTCAGTGTTCGTTCAGGCGAGCGCTTCGGGTATCGGCAGTGGCTTGGCTAGCGTCAAGGGATTCATCAAGGTTGTAGTTCCTGCAGCCTAAATCCTGTAACTAAAAAGTGGGTTCCGGTCTTACGGCCGGGACCCACTTTTTTGGTCACTTTTCGGTAACGAAGAATAGAGATTTCATTTTAGAAAAGACCCCAAATTGTAGTCTGGTCCTTAGGAAATCCAACCGAAAGTAGACCCTGTGCGAAGCATCACTTTAAGAAGTAAACTAACGGCTCTTTTCACTTCAATTGGGCTTTTATTTTCAGTCCTTTCATTCTCACCTCCGGCAGAAGCTGCAGGTTCTTGTCCAACCGCACAGTGTGCGCATTTAGTGGTCCACTACAAGCGCAATGCACCTACCAATTACAGTGACTGGGGGCTATGGCTCTGGGCATTCAAGGGAGTTGGACTACCCGAGTCAACCGTCACACCGTTTAGTGCCAGTGTTCTAGACAGCGATGGCTACGCGCTTATTGACACCCAGGTTCCAATCAGTGCAGGTGTTACTGAACTTGGACTGATTCCTCGCCTGAAAACTAGCTGGACTAAGGATGGTGACCTAGACAGAGTTGTAAAACTTGATTCGAACCATTCAGCCGAGATCTGGATTAAACAGGGTGACAGTTACCTATATCCGAACTCAACTTTCATTGTTCCTGCAGAAATGTGGGGAGCAAGCATTGAGACTTTGCGAACCATCAAAGTGGTCTTGAGTAAGGCAAACGGAACTGCTGGACCTGGGTTTAGCCTTAGTGGCACCGGTGCCCCAAACATCTTAAGCGCTACCAAAATTTTGGACTTGAACAATGGGGCCTCGGCTAGCAATAAACAATGGCTCTTGACTACCGATGCAGATATCCCGCTTGGCACAAACATCACGGTATCTCATACAGACCCAGACCCTGCTAGAACTTTCGGCTCCAGAGTCGCTGTGCCAGCCGGTGTTTTCACAAGTCAGCAATTCCTCAACCTTTACACCTATTCGGGCGATGATCTTGGTGCAACCTACAGCACTGCCAAGACTGATTTCCGAGTTTGGGCACCGACGGCGTCTTCAGTTTCATTAGTCACTTATGCAAGTGCCACTCAAGATGCAGCCGATGCAACGGTTACGGCCATGACTAAACCTGCCGACGGCAAGGGCACATGGACTGTTTCGCTTTCTGGTGACAAGGCAGGTCTGATTTACAACTACCGAGTCACCGTAGGCGGGAACACCGAGGAAGCTGTAGACCCTTATGCCAGGTCTGTAACAATCAACGGTAATCGTGGTGTTGTTATTGACCTTGCTGCCACTAACCCAACGGGATGGGCCTCGCAAGCTAAACCTGCATTCAGCGGCAAGCTAACCGACGCGGTGATGTATGAATTGCATGTAAGAGACGCAACAAAAGATTCCTCAAGCGGCGTCGCAACCCAGAATCGCGGAAAGTACCTAGGCTTGGCACAGTTGGGCACGTCTATCAAAGTTGGAAGTGTTACTGCGCCAACTGGCCTAAGTGCAATCAAGGATCTGGGTGTTACCCACGTGCAACTACTGCCTTTCTACGATTATGCATCTGGAGGGCTTGAAGACAACCCGACCTTCAACTGGGGCTATGACCCTAAGAATTACAACGCACCTGAAGGTCAGTACTCGAGCGATCCAACCAATCCTGTTGCAAGAGTTACCGAATTGAAAACCGCAATTCAGGCACTCCACAAAGCTGGGTTGCGAGTGACTATGGACGTTGTTTATGGTCACGTTGCATCTGCAACGGAATTCAGTGAGCAGCTGATTGTTCCTGGTTACTGGTTCCGTCGTGATGCTTCAGGAAACCTAACCAACGGTTCTGGTTGTGGAAACGATGTTGCCACCGAACGCCCGATGGTTCGCAAGTTCATTGTTGACTCGATGAAGTACTGGACTCGCGAGTACAAGCTCGATGGGTTCCGTATTGACCAAATGGGTCTCTGGGACGTTGAAACCTTGAACCAAGTTCGTGCCGGCGTCTCATCTGTTGAGCCAAAGGCAACGATTATTGGTGAAGGTTGGAATATGGGCCCCGACATTGGTGTTGCCCAGGGAACTCAGCGCCAATTGCAAAGCATGCCTGGAATTGGGGCATTCAACGACGTGATTCGTAATGCAGTAAAGGGCGACCCGGATGGAAGTGGTTTGGGATTTGTGAATGGCAGCCCTGCAACAACCCTCGAATCCGTAAAGGTTGGTGTAATTGGTAACACTCCAAGTACATCTGTTCTAGTGCCTTGGGAAACTTTAGACGCCGGGCAGTCGGTCAATTATGTTGAGGCTCATGACAACAAAACACTTTTTGACAAACTCAACTCTGTAAGTAACGACGGAAACATTGGATCTATTGGCAAGCAGGTTCGGCAGTCCGGCGCGATCGTGATGTTGTCTGAAGGTACTCCGTTTATCCAAGCTGGTCAGGAATTCTTGCGAACGAAGAATGATCAAAACAACAGCTATAACTTGTCTGACGAAATCAACAGTCTGAAGTGGGGGCAACGCGCCACTTATGCCGCAACCGTCTCCTATTACAAGGGCTTAATTTCCCTTCGTAAGGCGCATCCAGCCTTCAGAATGTCTTCACCAACGTCAATAAGCAAGAATTTGAAGTTCTTGAATGCACCAAATTCGGTCCTGGCATATTCCTTGAATGGAAAAGCAGTGAAAGATAGTTGGGCGACGATAGTTGTCATTAGCAATCCAAATGCCACAGCCCAGAAGGTAACGCTTCCTGCAGTTGGAAACTGGGTTGCTTCGGTGCTCGGCGACAAAGCCGGAGTTTCGACTCTAGCTACCTACCGTGGAACCAAGTCGGTAACCGTTGCACCAAACAGTACTTTGGTGGTTCACAAGTAAAAAGTAACCATTCCGTTATCGTATGGCGAAGAATTTAGACTCCTCGCCATACGAACGGATAGAAGATAGTAATTAGCATTTATAAACCTATGTGCGAAGGATAGAAATGAAACTAGGAAAGATTGCAGCCATCGCGGTTGCATCAGCATTAGCAGTAAGCACCTTCTCGGTTGCGAGCCCAGCTTCGGCAGTTCAGAACCTTGTGGTCTGGGCCGACAAGGGAACCATCGACACCATCAAGGCCAAGGTAATTGCTTGGGACAATGCGACCCCAGACTACACAGTGACTTTGGTCCAAAAGGACTTCTCTACCGTACGCGATGCGCTTAAGGTTGCCGTTCCTAAGGGGCAGGGCCCAGACATTTTGGCCGGTGCTGCCCACGACTGGATTGGAAACCTCGTTAAGGCAAACGTTTTGCTTCCTATCGATGCTCAATTGCCAGCAAACTTCAAGGATGACTTTGTTCCTGGTGCTCTACAGGCTATGAAGTACAACGGCCACTACTACGGTGTTCCAGGTTGGACGGAGAATATTGCATTCCTTCGTAACGTAAAGGTGGCACCTCATCCAGTCACCAGCATCAACCAGGTGAAGAACGGTGAGATCGGTATCAACTACTCGGCCACTACCTCTGACCCTTATCACTTCTACCCA
>JALQVK010000167.1 GCA_023260375.1 Rhodoluna sp.
TAAAGCACCGCCGAGAACTCGTAGGGTTCCAGAATAGTGACGATGAGTTTGATGTTGATGAAAATGGCGTTATTGGTGGCGGCACTCACCTGAAGCCAAAACAAGTTCACGAACTTATAGAAAAATTTGGTGACGATGTTATTTTCTTCGATGGCCGCAATGAACATGAAGCACGCAAGAACCAGGTCAACACCATTCTCAAGACTGTTCGTTTCGGTCTAAAGATTGATGCACACGACTATGGCACCAAGCGTGGTCAGATCGAAAAGTTCCTAAAGGCTGGCGACAAGGTGAAGGTCATGGTGGTCTTCCGCGGTCGCGAACAGTCACGTCCAGAGATGGGCATCACGCTTCTCAAGAAGCTGGCTGAAGAGGTCAACACCTTGGGCTCGGTTGAGTCCAATCCGTCAATTGACGGACGAAACATGGTGATGGTCATCGGTCCGCTGAAGAGCAAGGTTGAGGTCAAGGCCGAAACCAAGAAGGCTGCTGAGAAATCAGCAGTAAAACAGGAGTCCTCAGCGAAAGCTGCGGAGTAGGAAACAGGAGAAACCATGCCTAAGCAGAAAACCCACTCGGGCGCTAAGAAGCGCTTCCGTTTCACCGGAAGTGGAAAGCTAATGAAGCAGCAGATCAACATGCGCCACAACCTGGAGCACAAGTCGAGCCGCCGCACCCGTCGTCTAAACCAGGACCAGGTCGTTTCGGCAGCGGACTTCAAGACCATCAAGAAGCAGCTCGGCCACTAGTCGAATTCGAAGATTTTTAGGAGATAACAAATGGCAAGAGTAAAAAACGCTGTCAACGCAGCGAAGAAGCGTCGTACAGTCCTAGAGCGCGCACACGGTTACCGTGGTCAGCGTTCACGTTTGTACCGTATGGCCAAGCAGCAGATGCTGCACTCGTTGGTTTACGCATACAACGACCGTAAGGACAAGAAGGGTAACTTCCGTCGTCTATGGATCCAGCGCATCAACGCAGCTGCACGCCTAAACGGTCTTACCTATAACCGTCTAATCCAGGGTTTGAACCTTGCAGGTGTTGCTGTTGACCGTCGTATCTTGGCTGACCTAGCCGTAAACGATGCACCAGTATTCGCTTCGCTAGTTGCAACCGCTAAGGCTGCCCTTCCAAAGGACACCTCAGCTCCAAAGGTTAAGTAAGTTGCTAGACGATCCCAAGGCCCGGAAGGTCCGCGGGGTCGCACAACTTGCAAAGAAAGATGCCCGGTCTGAGACCGGGCTCTTTCTGCTTGAGGGGGTCCAAGGGCTGAAAGAGGTCCTTGGCACTCCTTCTCTGATTGTCGAGTTGTACGCCACCGAGGAAGCCGTAGAGCGTAATGCTGATCTTTTTGATCAGCTTGCCGACGCTGGCGTTTCCGTTGAGTTGGCTACCGCTCAGGTTTTGAAGGCGATGTGCGACACCGAGACCCCTCAGGGAGTCGTCGCAGTTTGTAAGCAGCTCGATGTTTCGCTGGCGTCAGTGCTTTCGGCTGGTCCTAAGTTGATCGCTTTTCTTTCCAACGTTCGCGACCCGGGCAATGCCGGTACGGTGCTTCGCGCCGCCGATGCTGCTGGGGCCGATGCGGTGGTCTTCTCTGAGGGCAGCGTTGACGTTTACAACCCAAAGGTGGTTCGCTCCACTACTGGTTCCTTATTTCACCTGCCAATCGTCCTAGGTGTTTCAATCGAGTTCGCTATTGCTTCGTTCAAGGAAGCTGGCTTGCAGGTTTTCGCTGCGGATGGTGGGGGAGACTCTCTGCCTGAACTAGGTTCAGCCGTTTTGGCGGCCCCAACTGTTTGGGTTATGGGCAATGAGGCTTGGGGTTTTGAAGACTCCACTTTGGCTTTGGTGGACCGCCAAGTTGGTTTGCCGATCTATGGTCAGGCTGAGTCGCTGAACTTGGCAACTGCCGCCAGCGTTTGTCTTTACGCATCTGCGTTCGCACAGAACGCCTAATTTCTTACTTCCAAAGGTAAACTTGACCCTATGTCTGGCTCAAATCCAATCAATTCTGGTGTCGTAGACCCGTTAGTCGAGTCTGCGCTTGCTGGGATTGCTGCGGCCGCCGATTTGGCTTCGCTGCTTGCCGCACGTTCGTCGTTGATTGGTGAAGCCTCCGAGATTTCTCAGCTAAACGCTTCAATCAAGAACATGCCAAACGAGTTCAAGGCTGAAGCAGGTGCTCTACTCGGTGCTGCTCGTGGCAAGTTGAACGGCGCCTTTGCTGCTCGCGAAACCGAATTGGCTGCTATTGCTGAGGCTGCTGCTTTGGCTGCTGAGGCCGTCGACGTAACCGCTTGGGCTTCACACGCACCGGTTGGCGCTCGTCACCCGCTGTCGCTTATGCAGGACCAGATTTCAGATATCTTCATCGGTATGGGTTGGGAAATTGCAGAAGGCCCTGAAGTTGAAAGTGAATGGTTCAACTTCGACGCACTGAACTTCGACGCCGATCACCCAGCCCGAGCGATGCAGGACACCTTCTTTGTTGAACCTGCCGATGCTCACCTGGTGCTGCGCACTCACACTTCACCGGTTCAGGTTCGTTCCATGCTTGAGCGCGAAGTGCCGATCTATGTTTTGTGCCCTGGTCGCGTTTATCGCACTGACGAACTCGACGAAACTCACACCCCGGTTTTCCACCAGGTTGAGGGTTTAGCCGTTGACAAGGGTTTGACCATGGCCGACCTTCGTGGAACTTTGGAACACTTTGCTCGTTTGATGTTTGGTTCTGAGGCGAAGATTCGTCTGCGCCCAAACTACTTCCCATTCACCGAGCCTTCTGCCGAGCTAGACATTTGGCACACCGCTGCCAAGGGTGGCCCTCGCTGGATCGAGTGGGGTGGTTGCGGCATGGTGAACCCAAACGTTTTGCGTTCAGCTGGAATCGACCCTGAGGTTTATTCGGGCTTTGCTTTCGGTATGGGTATCGAGCGCACGCTCATGTTCCGTAACGGTGTTCTCGACATGCACGACATGGTCGAGAGCGACATTCGTTTCTCCCAGCAGTTCGGAGTGACCCTCTAATGCGCGTACCACTTTCTTGGTTGGCAGAGTATGTCGATCTTCCTGGCGACGCCACACCGGATTCAGTTATGGCTGAGCTGGTCAAGGTTGGTTTTGAAGAAGAAGCCGCTCACGGTTTCGACGTAACCGGACCGGTCGTAGTCGGTCAGGTTTTAGAGTTCACCCCTGAGCCTCAGAGCAACGGCAAGACCATCAACTGGTGTTCGGTGCGCGTGGCTCCGGAAGGCCAGAAGGCTGCCGATGGCGGCGAAGATGTCCGCGGAATCGTCTGTGGTGCATCGAACTTCGTGGTCGGCGACAAGGTTGTTGTTTGCCTCCCTGGCTCGGTATTGCCTGGCAACTTTGCTATCGCAGCTCGAAGCACCTACGGTCACATCTCAGACGGCATGATGGCTTCTGCAAAAGAGCTTTCGCTAAACGACGACCACGGTGGCATCATTCGCCTTGGTGAAATGGGTCTCGACCCGAAGGTCGGTTCAAGCGCGATTGAGTTACTGA
>JALQVK010000069.1 GCA_023260375.1 Rhodoluna sp.
ATTGACGGCGTTGAGCACGAGTTTTCCCAGAAGATCGAATTTGCTCACGACGGTTCGGCGGCGCTCACCTATATTTCTTCGGCAAAACTTAACGATGAAACTGGTACCGCACTTCCAAGTGAGCTTGGTTATTGGCGCGTGGCTCGTCCTAGAAATGATTTTGATTACGGTCCTGGCCTAATTCCTGGCACTGGGTCTAACCCGATTGCCGACTACGAGGCCATGGAAAAGTTCCGCGCTGAGCACGGCGGTTACGACATTGAGGTTTCCACAATTCACCCAGGCGGAATGGCGGAGCTTTACCGTGGCTGGGTTAGGTCGGCTCGCATCGAACTAGCTTCAGCTCACGGAGTTGCATTCGAGGGCGCCAAAACTTATCGCCACTCCACTCGTATGTACGGCCTCGTTGAGAACGCTCTGCTCTGGGCCTGGGACATCGCATTACCTGGTGCCGACCTTAAGTCTCACGCTTCGGCACGCCTTGAAAAGGTTGGCTAGTTGTCAACTTCTTCGTTTGGGAACCCGCTGGTTGAACAACGCGATTTACTGAGCGGTAAAGCTGCGGTTGGCCTTGACTCCAAGGTGATTACGGTGACCGGAGATGACCGACTCAAATGGTTGCACGCGCTGCTGAGCCAAAACATTGTGAACCTAAAACCTCATGAGTCTTGCGAGGCGCTACTTCTAAATCCTCAGGGTCATATTGAAGCGGCAATTCACATTGTGGACGACGGCTTGGTTGCCACCCTAATCGTCGACGAATCGGCGGCCGAGTTGGTGCTTAGCCACCTAACCAAGATGAAGCTTCGAACCAAGGTTGAGATTCAGCTTCACGAGGAATTACAAGTTTTCGGCACTTTTGAGAAGCCGATTGATGGTGCAAGTTTGGTTTGGCATGACCCTTGGCCAGGCGTTTACCCTGGCGGTCATCGTTATGCCACTAGCACCGGGGAACCTTGGAACTACTTTGAATCAGTTGTGAAGGTAAATACGCTGGCCGAGGCTGGCACCGTGGCGCTAGAAGCGCTTCGAGTCGCTGCGCACCGTCCGAGTATGGCTGAGGTTGACGAAAAGACTTTGCCGCACGAGCTTGACTGGATGGCAACCGGGGTTCACCTTTCGAAGGGTTGTTACCGCGGCCAAGAGTCGGTTGCTAAGGTTCACAACCTTGGGCACCCGCCCCGCCGACTCGTGCTGTTGCACCTCGATGGCTCTGGCCACATGCTTCCAGAAATAGGTGCAAAGGTTTTTGCTGGAGAGACTGAGGTGGGTCGCGTAACCTCTGCTGGAACACACTACGAGGCTGGTGCAATTGCGCTCGCGGTCATCAAACGAAATGTTGCCGAAGACGCTTTGTTAGAAGTTGAAGGAAACATCTCGGCTTCTCAGCAGGTGATTGTTCCTCAAAGCGCTGGCAAGGTGGTCACGGTTCCTCGAAACAACCTCATGATGGGTCGTCGATGAAAATCAGTTGGACCTTCAAAAATGCAACGGGTCGAGTGATCGAGTCGATTCCACCGGTGCTCCAGATCATCATTGCGGCTCTAGCCTCATACTCGTTCGCTTTTTTCGCGCTGGGACACAAAAACCCGCTCTTGGCCGTAACAGTAACCATCACCACACTTGGTTTCACCCGCGATGCTAGACCTAGACGAGTAATTGAAACTGCACTCGGAATCGTAACTGGGCTATTTGCAAGCGAACTTTTGGTGCAGTGGTTCGGTCAGGGAATTTGGCAACTCGCAGTAACTCTTTTGCTCTGCCTGCTGGGTGCTCGATTTGTAACCCAAAGTGCGAGTTTTGCCCTAACGGTTGGTATTCAGGCCATGTTCATTCAGTTACTTCCACTGCCAGTCGGTGGAATTTGGGTTCGTCCGCTGGATGGAATTACCGCAGCCGTGGTTTCACTGCTGGTAACCATCCTGATTCCGCGAAACCCGAAAGGTCTTGCTCGAAAAGACGCCTCGGCCTTGTTCACGGTATTCCTGGAATCTTTGGACGCACTTCGAAGCGCACTGCGCGACGTCGATGTAAAAAAGGCGGACGAAACTTTGAATAAGGTGCGTCGAACTCAGCCGCTGGTAGACAACTGGCGAATGTCCTTAGACAGTGCCGTAGCGATTTCACGAATTTCGCCCTTTCTGAAAAAACAGCGTTACGACCTAAATGCTCAACTTCGACTGATGCGGGGAATGGACCTGGCAACCCGCAATCTTCGAGTAATCGTTCGCCGAGTCGACTTCCTGATTCGCGACGGCGAAAAGCGTCCATACTTGGCCGATCTCATCGAGCAGATTTTTGAAGCGACCACTAACCTTTCGAAAGCCATCGAAAACGAAGAATTCTTGTTTGAAGCACGCGCTGGATACCTAGAGGTGATTCACCAACTCGATCCCAAGAAGTTCGGCATCGCCGACCAACTTCGTGAAGCTTCGGTGCTTTTGCTTCTCCGCCCAATGTTGGTCGACCTGCTGTGTGCTACCGGCATGAGCGAGGATGACGCTCGCGATGAACTTCCTGACGTCTAGAGTTCTGACTTTTAGAAGCTGGAATGTTTACATCAAATCCCTGCTTTATTAGTCCATGAAACGTCGCTTTTGGCCGGGTGCTATAGCCATGTCAATCTGTGGCATGTTGCTCACTGGCTGCGCTTTGCAGCCGGCACCAACCAACCACATGATGACCCAGGAATCGTCTAAGTTTTCCAGCTCCGACATCATGTTTGCCCAGATGATGATTCCTCACCACCAGCAGGCGGTTGACATGGGAACACTTGCGGAAACTCGCGCATTAAACCCTGAAGTGAAGGCTCTGGCTGCTCAAATCAAGGGGGAGCAAGCGCCTGAGATCAACCAGATGAAGGGTTGGCTGACCGTTGCCGGTGCCGATCTGGAAATGGGACACGACATGGGCATGGATGGATTGCTAACCGACAGTGAATTTGATGCTTTGAAGGACTCCGCTGGCTCGGTGTTCGACAAGCTTTACCTCCAGGGCATGATTGGTCACCACGAGGGTGCAATCGCAATGGCCAAGCTGGTTGAGAATTCCCAAAATGCTGAAGTCAAGGCTTTAGGCCAGGCAATTGTCACTTCGCAAACGAAGCAGATCAACTACATGAAGGCACTTCTCAAGACTTTGGGCTAACCGCAGACCAATCCACCGTTAGTTCGCCAAGCCGCCAACGTTTTCGGTTGACCACAATTGGCCATCCGCTTGCTGTCAAGGTTTCGCAGACTGCCAGCCAGCGCTGGACGGCTCCAAAGGTTCCAAGTGGAGAGTGTGTTGCCCATGCCTGATCTAGAGCCGCGAGGTATTCGTGAATGCGCTCGCCGGGAACGTTGTGGTGAATTAGGGCCTTGGGAAGACGTTCGGCAACGATGCTCGGAATTTCGAGACTTCCTAGGTGAAGTGAAATCGTAAACAACTGAGGGCCTTTTTTAGTGATTGTGATCCAGCTGGAGATTCGTCCGATTTCGTTGCAGGTTCCTTCAACCAGCACGCCGTCGTCATTCAGCCTTGAAATCATGAGGTCCCAGGCTGCTTTTACATCACGTTCGTCGTATTGCCTGAGCACATTGAAGGCACGGATGACATCGGCTTTTTCGATGCCGGCTGGCAAGGGAGTCTCGAAGCCGCCCAGCAGGAAGTTAAGCCCTGGCTCGGCCACCTCCAAGCCCTTAGCAACACGTTCCTTTTCAATCTCAACGCCGACGACGTGAACCGTTGGGTTGATCTTCAGCAGACGGGCTCGTAATTCAATCGCCGTGATTGGTGATGCTCCGTAACCTAGGTCAACCACCACTGGCTTTTGCTTGTTCAATACCGGGAGAGTGGCGATAAAGCGGTCAACTCGACGCAACCGGTTGGGGTTGGTCGTTCCGCGGGTCACGGTGCCGATTCTCTGAGTCTTAGCCACCTATCAAGACTAAACTTGAGGGCATGTCACATGAATACACACTCATTTTGTTGCGCCACGGAAACTCGGTTTGGAATCAGGAAAACCTTTTTACCGGTTGGGTAGATGTCGAACTTAGCGACCAGGGTCGCGCCGAGGCAAAGCGTGCCGGCGAGCTTTTGGCTGAGTCTGGCTTGAAGCCAGAACTTTTGTACACCAGCAAGCTAAAGCGCGCCATCAACACCGCTCACATCGCGTTGAACGCGGCTGAGCGTGTCTGGATTGATGTGAAGCGTGACTGGCGTCTAAACGAGCGTCACTACGGCGCTCTGCAGGGCAAGGACAAGGCTCAGACCTTAGCCGAGTACGGTCCAGAAATGTTCCAGACCTGGCGCCGTTCGTTCGATGTGCCACCACCACCAATCGACGACAACGACAAGTATTCTCAGGCTCACGACGAGCGTTACGCCGACCTGGGCGAGAATGTTCCTAAGACCGAATGTCTGAAGGATGTTCTCGACCGCATGCTTCCGCTTTGGGATGAAGAGATTTCGCAGGACCTAAAAAGCGGCAAAACGGTTTTGATCACCGCACACGGAAACAGCCTGCGTGCGTTGGTGAAGCACCTTGATGGTCTTTCTGACGACGAAATTGCTGAGTTGAACATTCCAACCGGAATTCCTTTGGTTTACAAGTTGGATGCAAACTTCAAGCCGGTTGTGCCTGGCGGAGAGTACCTAGACCCAGAGGCTGCTGCCGCTGGTGCTGCAGCTGTTGCAGCTCAGGGAAACAAGAAGTAAGTTACTCGGCT
>JALQVK010000084.1 GCA_023260375.1 Rhodoluna sp.
GACTTCGAGTCGCCGAGGTTGTTCGAAATGTCGATTACCTGAAGCGCGTTCATGAACTTGAACACCTTTGACTTGTCACCCTTGAACTGAATCGCGATTGTCGAACCGCCGCCGCGCATCTGCTTTTTCGCGAGCGCATAGTTCGGGTGCGACTTCAACCACGGATAGCGAACTGCCTTGACCTTCGAGTGACCCTCTAAGAATTTTGCGACTTCGTGTGCGTTGTTGCTCATGCGTTCAACACGCATGGTCATGGTCTCGAGCGATTTCAAAAGCACCCAAGCATTGAATGCGCTCATCGAAGGTCCGGTGTGACGAATGAATGGCTTTAGTTGTTCATTGATGTATTCGGCTGATCCAAGAACAGCACCGCCAAGAACACGGCCTTGTCCGTCGATGTGTTTGGTAGCTGAATACATGATGACGTCGGCACCGAGCTTTAGTGGATTCTGTAGAACCGGTGAAGCCATTACGTTGTCAACAACAACTGTTGCCCCAACCTTGTGAGCCATATCTGAAACCATTTGAATGTCCACAATCTCCATAAGTGGATTACTCGGGGTTTCGATGAAAACAACCTTGGCTCCGCCTTCGAGAGCCTTCGCCCACTCTTCTGGATCGTTACCTTCAACCAGGACGGTCTCAACGCCCCACTTTGGCAAGATTTCGGTGAGCACAACGTAGCAAGAGGAGAACATCGCCATCGATGCCACGACGCGGTCGCCAGCCGAGACCAAACAGGCCACCGAAGCAAACATCGCAGCCATACCGGAAGCGGTTGCCTTACAGGCTTCCGCGCCTTCAAGTTCAGCCAAACGACGCTCGAACATGGCAACAGTTGGATTGTCGAAACGAGAGTAAAGGAAGTGTTCGGTCTCGTCGGCAAAAGCAGATGCTGCCTGCTCCGCTGAGTCGTAAGTAAAACCAGAGGTTAGGTAAAGCGCCTCACCGGTTTCACCGAAACCGCTACGAGCCAAACCGCCACGAACCGCAACAGTGTCTGGGTGAAGTTCCCAACCTGCAGGGCTAGCGTCAACAGGCGGCTGATAGCCCCAAGGGCGGTTGCGTTTGGTCATAGGTAAATATTAGGCGAGGTTTACTCTTCGCCGATGTCTTCGTTCCAGAGGGCGTCATTGTTCGCAATGAAGTCACCCATAAGTTTGATGAGACCTGGGTCGTTCATGACGTGAACTTCGGCGCCGTGCTCGGCAACCCAGTCTTGTCCGCCCATAAAGTTTTTGTCGTCGCCAACGAGTACTCGACCGATGCCAAACTGGCGAATCAGACCGGAGCAGTACCAGCAAGGGGAGAGGCTGGTAGCGAGGGTGACCTTGCGGTAGCTTTTCTGTCGACCGGCGTTACGGAACGCACTGGTCTCGCCATGCATGGAAGCATCGCCTTCCTGCACACGCAGGTTGTGGCCACTGCCAAGCAGCGCGCCATTCTCGTCGAAGAGGGCTGCCCCAATTGGGATGCCACCCTCCGAAAGACCGAGGTGAGCCTCGGCAATGGCAACGCTGAGCTTCTCTTCATCTGTTGCGAAGATCTGTCCAACCTTGAATTCCATTGCCGAGGCCTCTCGTATTAGTTAGTTGTTACTTCTTGTCGGTTCCGAATGCCTTTGCAAGAACCGCGTAGAGAGCGGCTGCAAGGACGAATCCAACTAGTGGAGTTACGTCGCCAAGTCCGAAAGCCTTAGCAAGTGGACCGGTGTATGCAATCTGGTTGCAAAAGCCCCAGATTGAGGCAGTGGTTGCAACTACGAATGCAATAACACCAGCTGGGTTTTCGCGCTTCTCGTTCTGAGCAAGTGCCGCGATGTCCTGGCCCTTACGTAGAAGTGAGTCGGTGAGCACGATGGCAATCCAAGGTGCAACCCAGTAGGAAACAACTAGTAGGAAGCCTTCGAAGGCACCTACGAAGTCGCCCTTGATCGCTAGGAATGCAGTGATCGAACCGATAACACCGGCAAGAGCAACCATGATTGCACGACGGGTCTTGAAACCAATCTTGAATCCCATTGCGATAAACGACATTGCACCGGAGTAAACGTTCAGAACGTTTGCGCCAATCGAGCCAACGACGATACCTAGAAGGGTTAGCGAACCAAGAACACCTCCACCGATTGCGGCGGTGTAGTTAGCTGTTGGGTTGCCATCTGGTGAAACGAAGGTCCAAGCAATTGCACCGACGCTCATTAGCAAAGAGGTTGCGAAGAAGTTTCCTGCACCAGCGAACCATGCAACAGCCTTTGAGCTTGAGTTGGCAGGTAGGTAGCGAGTGTAGTCAGATGCGAATGCGGTCCATCCAGCGGTGTAACCGTAAGCAGCAGCAGCCGTTAGGGTGAAACCGATTAGGTTGAAGCTACTCTTGTCTGCAGCAACTACGA
>JALQVK010000118.1 GCA_023260375.1 Rhodoluna sp.
AAGATGACGGCGTTTCATGTAAAAGGAGACTGGCTTTCGGAGTATTATGTGATCCTTGCAATGAATGATTTCCTGAAAGGCATGGAGTGGTTGAAGCGGATTGATGCGGGGAAGTATCACAAAAAACTGCAGAAGGCAACAACCTTGTTTACTGCTGCTGCGTTCGGGTTCTTGGTTCCTGGCTCTACAAGTTCGATGGCTAGCATTGCGCCGCGGCCACGAACGTCGCCGATGATGCTGTGACGTTGCTGTAGTTCAAGTAGTCGAGGAAGCATGAAGGCTTCAATTGCTTGAGCTTTTTCCAGAACTCCGCCAGCTTCGATCTGCTCAAGAACTGCAACGGCTGCTGCGGCGGCAACTGGGTTACCGCCGTAGGTGCCACCGATGCCGCCGGCGTGAGCTGCGTCCATGACATCTGCACGACCGGTGACGGCCGAGATAGGCATACCGCCGGCAATACCCTTAGCGATGGTCACCATATCTGGTTCGAAGCCTGCTTCGTAGTCGCTGGCGAACCACTTACCGGTGCGGGCGATACCTGCCTGGACTTCGTCGGCAACCATAAGTACGTTGTTGTTGCGAGCCCAAGCCTGAAGAGTGGTAAGGAAGCCAGGGGCTGGAACGATGAAACCGCCCTCGCCCTGAATTGGCTCGATGAAGATAGCTGCAAGGTCTTCTGCTCCAACGCGCTTCTCGATGTAGGTGATGGCGCGGCGTGCTGCTTCTTCGCCGGTCATACCCTCAGGGTCGCGGTATGGGTAAGACATTGGAACGTGCTGAACACTTCCGGCTAGAGGGCCGAAGCCGTTGCCGTAAGGGGCAGCCTTGAAGTTCATGGCCATGGTGAGGTTGGTGCGTCCGTGGTAAGCGTGGTCGAAGACAACAATCTCGCTCTTGCGGGTGAACTTGCGAGCAAACTTCACAGCGTTTTCAACGGCTTCTGCACCTGAGTTGAACAGGGCAGACTTCTTTGGGAAGTTACCTGGAGCGTGCTTGTTTAGAAGCTCACAAACGCGAACGTAAGGCTGGTAAGGGGTAACGGTGAAAAGCGTGTGGGTAAGTTTTGCAACCTGCTCCTGAACGGCCTTCACAACGCCGTCGTTGGTGTGACCGATGGTAACAACACCGATTCCTGAACCGAGGTCAATTAGCTGGTTGCCGTCAACGTCGGTAAGGATTGCGCCATGCGCATGATCGATATACACCGGAAGAGCCGCGCCAACACCAGCAGATACGTGCTGGAGGCGGTTCTGATGTAGTTCCTGGGACTTAGGTCCTGGGATAGCGGTTACCAATTTACGAACAGTGGCTTCACTCATAGGGCTAGTCTAGCCCCGCAAGGTTGAGAGTTTGGTGCGAAGATTGGTAAATGCGTCGCATCATTGTTCTCGGAAGCACCGGTTCCATTGGAACCCAGGCTTTAGAGGTAATTTCTGAGAATCCTCACCTGTTTGAAGTGGTTGGTTTAGCCGCTGGAACTAACACCGAATTGCTGGAATCGCAGCGTGTGGCATTTGGTTTGGACACATCGGTTTGTGTTCTCGGAGCTGAGGCGGCTACTGAATTGGTTCGCTCGGTGGATGCCGATGTCGTCGTCAATGGAATCACCGGCTCAATTGGTTTGGCTGCAACTCTCGAAACCCTCCGTTCGGGCAAGATTTTGGCTTTGGCTAACAAGGAATCGCTGATCGTTGGCGGTTCGTTGGTGACTTCGCTGGCTAAGCCTGGGCAGATCGTCCCGGTTGATAGTGAGCACTCGGCTCTGGCTCAGGCTCTTTTGTCTGGTGCTCGTTCAGAGGTTCGCAAACTGATTTTGACTGCTTCTGGAGGTCCGTTCCGTGGTTGGTCGCTAGAGCAACTTCATGACGTGACTCCATCGCAGGCGTTGGCTCACCCAACCTGGGTGATGGGCAAGGTTGTGACTACCAACTCGGCGACCATGGTGAACAAGGGGCTTGAGCTGATTGAGGCTCACCTGCTTTTTGATGTGCCAATCGATGACATTGAGGTGACTGTGCATGCGCAGTCGGTGGTTCACTCGATGGTTGAGTTTGTTGATGGTTCGTTGATTGCTCAGGCTTCACCGCCAAACATGAAGTTGCCGATTGCACTTGGTATGTCGTGGCCTGAGCGTGTTCCAAATGTTGCACCGGCTTGCGACTGGACTAAGGCGGCGACCTGGACCTTTGAGCCATTGGATGAAGGAGTGTTCAAGGCGGTTGCCTTGGCGCGCAAGGTTGCCAAACTTGGTTCAACGTTCCCAGCTGTCTACAACGCTGCCAATGAGGAAGCGGTTGAGGCATTCCATGTTGGCAAGATTCGTTTCACTCAGATTGTTGAAGTGATTGAGCGGGTTGTTGATGCTCATTCGGCACCAGATTCTTTGACCCTTGAGTCGGTGTTGGCGGCTGAGGTTTGGGCTCGTGATCGGGCTCACGGCCAGATGGCAAATGCTTGCTAAGCAAACTGTCAGAATCTAACGCTAGGTTT
>JALQVK010000188.1 GCA_023260375.1 Rhodoluna sp.
TTACTCTGGGCGATGAGGTACGTATCCACCAAGTCGTTGCAAACTTGCTGGCTAATGCGCGTGCGCATACTCCAACTGGAACTCCTATAACTGTCTCAGTGAAATCAACTGATGCAGGAATTGAAGTTGCAGTTGCAGCCGGTGCCGACGAAGTCGGTGGCGACGAGCTAATCGAAAAGGTAGCCGCTGGTTGGGTTGACTTCGACTCAGCAGTTTCAACCCCAGAGCTAATGGGCAAGGTCGGTCGTCTAGGTAAGGTTCTAGGTCCTCGTAACCTAATGCCAAACCCTAAGACCGGTACCGTAACCCCAGACACCGCTAAGGCAGTGACTGACATCAAGGGTGGAAAGATCGAATTCCGCGTTGACAAGCAGGCTAACCTGCACTTCATCGTTGGTAAGGCATCGTTCACCGCTGAGAAGCTTGCTGAGAACCTAAACGCCGCTCTTGAAGAGGTCGTTCGTTTGAAGCCTGCATCGTCAAAGGGTAAGTACGTTCTAAAGGCTGCCATCGCGACCACCTTCGGTCCTGGTATTCCGCTAGACACCAACTCGTTCTAAAGTTGTAAAACAATTGAAGAAAGGATCGGGCTAAAACCCCGGTCCTTTCTTCATCCCCAAGCAAAGGAAAATGTGAACCACACCATCGGCGCCGCAACACTTCTCGACCCGAAAGACCCAATGGGCCTTAGGAACGATGCGCCGCTACTTGATGCGTGGATTCGCGACATGGAAACCGACCGCTCTTGGTTCCAGATCCCTGGCCACAAAGGCCGCCTAGACCTAACCGGTCCGGTTGTCGATGGCGACATCCCAGTTCTTCCTGGCAACCACACCAACCGCATTTCCCCAAGCCTAGTCGTTGAAGCCGAACAGCTCGCAGCCGACCTTTGGGGCGCCGACTTCTGCCGCTTCGGTGTCAACGGTTCTAGCGGTTCCAACCACGCAGCCGTCATGGCAGTTGCCGGTCCTGGCGACAAGGTCATCATCTCCCGCACGCTTCACAAGTCCCTCGCAGTCGGCCTCGTCTATGCCGGCGTAACCCCAATCTGGGTGAAGCCAGTCATCAACCCGGAGACCGGCCTACCGGAATACCTCCCAAGCACAGTCCTCAAAGAAACTCTCGCCAAGCACCCAGACGCCAAGGCAGTACTCATCGGTGAACCTAGCTACGTGGGCACCATGAGCAACATCCCGAGACTCGCAGCAGTCGCCCACGAATACAACATTCCGCTAGTCGTCGACGCCGCCTGGGCAGCCCACTTCGGCTTCCACGAAAAACTTCCTAAGCACCCACTGGCCGAAGGCGCCGACATCGTGGTCACCTCCGCCCACAAAACTCTCCCAAGCTACTCCCAAGCAAGCATCCTGCTCGCCCAAGGAAAGTACGTCGACCTACCTCGACTCAACAAGATGTTCGACGCCACCCAAACCACCTCCATGTCTGGCCGCATCCTCGCCAGCATCGATGCAGCCCGTGCACTCCTCAAGCGTCACGGCCGCGAGCTAATTGGCCCAGTCATCGACGCCACCAACGAGGGACGCAAGAAGCTAAAAGAACATGGCATCGACGTCATCGACGGCCAATACATTGACCCACTAAAGATGGTCATCCTTTTCCAGAAGTGCGGAGCCGACGGCAACAAGGTTGAACAAGACCTCCTGAAAGCCAACATCGACGTGGAAATGGCCAACCGCGACATCGTGATCCCAATGATCACTTTCGCCGACACCCCTGAACGCATCAACGACCTCATCAACAAGATCATCAAGAGCGTTGAAGCCCAGGACAAAACCCCGAGACCGATCGAAATCTCAGCAGCATTCAGCATCGAACCTGAAGTGGTTGTAACACCACGCGAAGCCTTCTTCTCGAAGTATGAAATCGTAAAGGCAGAAGACTCAGTCGGCCGCATCTGCGCCGAAATGGTTTGCCCTTACCCTCCGGGAGTCCCAGTCCTCAGCCCAGGGGAGCGCATTACCCAACCAGCCCTAGACGCCCTCTTCAAAGCCCGCGACCTCGGCCAAACCATCAAGTTCGTTGCTGACCCAACCCTGGCAACTCTGAAGGTTCTCCCGCTCTAGTCAGCTTTTCGAGTTGTTTTTGTGCTTCGGGACTCAGCACCACGGTCCAAATCGTCAAGGCGCTTCCTTACTTCATCTAAAGTAAAGACCTGCATCGGACCCTTTGCTCGTTCTTTCATGTGTTCGACCATTGCTTCCTGAGCCCAAACTTCATCTTCAAGTTCGTCCACAGCAATTTCGATCATTGCTTTTACGTAATAGGTTTTGGTACGACCAGATCTCTTCGCGAGTTCGTCCAGTCGAGTCATAAGCTCGTCGGGGATTCGCAATGTCAACATAGCCATAATCTTCTCCTGTATTACATGTAATACAACAAGATTATTTGAATCTGTGGAAAACATCTAGACTGACCCTTATAAAGAAGTGGGGAAAAACCTATGCGTAAACGCTTTCTACTGATCATTGTCGCTCTTGTTGCGGTGTTTGTTGTCGGAACGGTTGGTGCCAGCGTGCTGGGCCTCAACGGCAGTAACTCGGCTCCTGGAGAGTCCAAGACTGAAGCTGCTTGCGCTAGCAACCTCGTGGTGAAGACCCCGGTTGCCACGGCTGGCCACGATTCAAACAGCATCGACTCGGTCGACATCACCGGAGATCTTTCGAAGTGTATCGACCAAACCCTGCGTGCCGAAATTGACCTAGACGTAACCAACGCTCACATCTGGGCGGTTCACAAGATCACGGCTGCCGACGCTCAGGCTTCGAAAGTTACCCTCACAATCAACCCTGCCACCGGCGACTTCTACACCGGCAAGCCTGTTGCCCAGAGCGGCGAATTGGTTCCAACCGGCGCCCGCTCAGACTTGGTTAGTGTCAAGAACTTCGGCCTAACCACGATTACCATCGCCCAGACCTGGGAGTAGCTAAAACTTTGCAAGGCTCTAAACACGCTCTGCATAGACGGCTTCGCCGCAACCGAATTCGCCATGTCGCCGGCTACGCCATTATCGCGGCCCTATTAGCAACCTGGTGGCTGACCCTCGCACCCAGTCAAATCGGCGGCCCGCTAACCTTCGCAGTGGTTCAGGGCACATCCATGGAACCCGCCCTAAAAAGCGGCGACCTCGTTGCCGCCAAAGCCCAAGCTTCCTATCAAGTCGGCGACGTCATCTTTTACAAAAAATACGGTGGCGCGGTCATCCATCGAATCATTTCCCGAGAAGCCTCTGGCCAGTTCGTTACTAAGGGCCTCAACAATCGTTTCCCAGATTCTTGGCTAGTCAACGAAGCAGACATCCTCGGCAAGCTGGTCTTCACCGCCCCGAAAGCCGGTGAGCCATTCCTCTTTGCCGCCCAAAACCCCGCCCTGCTCGGCCTCCTCGTCGCCGCCGTCTTGAGCATCAGCTTCGTCCGAATAAGAAAACCAAATAAAACAGAACAACTCCAAACTCTGCTCGCTCACGCCCAAGCCGAACACCCTAAAAAGGGCCTAAAACCAGAATTACTCCTGGACGCCGTGGTGCTGATCATGTTGCTTTCAGTCACCGCCACGGTCGTCCTTGCTTTGAAAAGCACCCCGTTTTTCCCGAGGCTGGCTCTAGCCATGTTGGGTGTTGTGGTGGCAACCATACTCGTTTTCATTTACGGCAACTATGTTCTAAACGGCTCCGACCTTGCCGAGCCAATGCGCTCGCTCTTCGTGCTAAAGAACCGCCTAGTGAAGCTCCCAGGCAACACCACAATCGACGGCATTTCCATCGACGTCGCCTCATCGGCCGAATTACGAGACCTCGCCGAAACCGCCAACCTGCCAATCATTCACCAGGTCAAAACCCCTGGCCTCACCCACGTCTTCACTCTCGTCACCGATAAGGGTAACTATGTTTGGCGGTGGCATCCAGATGCTTAGACGCCCGCTCTATGGACTAATCGCCATCTCGTTGCTGTTCACGGTTGGCTCGGTTGCCGCCAGCGTGATCAACCTCTCTGGCTCCGACCCTGCCCCCGGCGAGGGCACGACTACCGGCCACTGCGCCACGAACATCACGGTCTCCGCCCCACCAACCAACGCAAATGGCAACGACAAAAGCAACGACCTCAAAGTCGTTCACGTTTACGTTTCCGGCAACTTCTCCGCCTGCACCGGCGGCTGGATGCGAGTCACAGCCCAAATCAACCCAAGCCAATGGGCCTATGCGGTCACCAGAGTCAACACTTCGGTTCAGGACTACACCTTCACCTTTGATCGCAACATCGGCGACTTCTACTCAGACACCCCAACTTGGGCCAACAACCAGTTCACCAATCACGGCAACCTAGTCGGCCCTCAAAACAAGATGGACGTCTCCATGATCAGCGTTGTTGTGGCCAAATCCTGGGAGTAATTAGATCAGCGCAGAAGCCGCAGTTGCCTCATCGGCCAACCCTGCAGCCAGGTAACCCTTCATCGCCTTAGCAGCCAGGTTGCGACCCTTGACACCACCCAAAGCAATAGCTTGCGCGTGATAACCACGAGCAGCCACCCCAACCGACAAGTCCTTGATAGCAAACAACTGCGAACAGAGCGACAAAGCCGAAGCCCCAAAACCCAACTGCGCTTGAGCCAAAGCCGACAAAGCCAAAGCAGCAGGATACCAAGGCGAGAACATCTGCAAAACGTTATCGACCACAGCCCCGGCCTCAACCGAAACCCCAGCCCAGTCGCCCTTCTTAGCCAAAAGCGAAGCTAACTTCAAACGCGACGACGACACCGCAGCATCCAAACCGCCCATGGCATAAGCATCAACAGACGCCGCAACATCGATCTCAGCATCCAGCACATTGCCCAATTCCCAGTGGCACTGCGAACGAGAAACCAGGGCATCGCCCTTTGCCTCCCAGAGCTTGTACTTAGACATAAGCGGGATAGCACGACCAAAAATCTCCAGAGCCGCATCAAAGTCAGCTAGACCCATCAACGCCTGAGCACGAAGCAGGTCAATACGAACCTTGTGCTTTACCGATGCCCGACCAGACTCCAAACCATCCAATTCCTTTAGAGCCGCAGCAAAGTTCCCCATGCCAATTAGCGCCTTAGCGATGCCGTAAGCAGCCTTGTTCTTCATGCGCTCGTCTTCTGTGTAAGACGAATAAGAGTGAAGCTCCCGAGCAACAGATAGAGCCGACGACGCCTCCCCAGCCGACAACAACACTGTGATCAGCTCAGCCGAAGCCAAGGTGTATGGAAACTCAAAGTCCGAAGAAACCGCGGTCTCCAAAAACTTACGCGCCTGAACCAGATCCCCCTGCTTACGCAAGAACCGACCATACTCCGCCTGCAACATCGGCAAGCCGACCGACAGCGACTCCGAAGCCAAGTTGATCGCCAACTCAAAGTTTCGACGAACCGCAGCCACATCACCAACCTTGATGTAAGCACGAGCAGCAAAGGCCAGGTGGTCAATCTCGAGGTCAGCCCGGAACGAACGCTTCCCGGCATCAGCTCCCGCCTCGTGCGCAGCAGCGCAATCCGAATACTGCTTCAAACGGTAGTTCATTGCGCCAATCAGCTGGTAACAGAATGAAAGCCCAGTGAAGTCGTTGACCTCATCGGCCAGCTCGCGAGCGGTCTCCAGGTAGTTCAGAGCACCCAATGCATTGGCATCTTTGAAGCCAATCTTGGCAGCAGCATCAAGCAAACCCTCAACG
>JALQVK010000001.1 GCA_023260375.1 Rhodoluna sp.
CATGAACAAATCTCTGGTTAATTAGCAAACCCCGAGGAGAGTCCCCACGACGAGCAAAGCAGGTACTTCGAGCTTAAGTCTCTCAAAATCGATCAAAAAGGATGACCCTATGAACAGGTCAATTAATAACAACGTCGGCAAATAAGAACCTTTGGGAAGAGCTTAAACTATGAAGTTCTAAGCCTCATAGGAAAGATCATCTATGCAACCCAGACCACAGTAGTCTTAGTAATAGTTGCCAACTTTTGCTCAAGAGAAAATGTTCTAGGACGATGATGAAGACTTGATGTTGTTGTAGAGTGAAATTGAGTCGCAAACTCGGACCAGCCGTTTTCAGTAAACCGAAGTCGAAACTTTTCAACCCAAAAAACGTTGACGCAGCCCACGCATTTTTCGAGCGCTACGGCTCAAGGGCAGTGATTTTGGCGCACTTTGTGCCAATCATGAGAACCTTTATCCCGGTCTCTGCAGGAATCGCCAACTTGGAGTGGAAAAAGTTCACTCGCTACAACCTGATCGGAATTGCCGGTTGGGCTGTCGGCGTCACGCTACTAGGAGCTGCACTAGGAAGCAACGAATGGGTCAAGCACAACTTGGAATTAGTCCTGGTGGCATTCGTAGTTCTGTCATTTATCCCAATTGCGCTAGAGGTTTACCGCAACTGGAAAAAGCGCTAGGCGTTTAGATAAGAGATAAGTTGGCTAACCGCTTCGGCTCGGTGGCTCAAAGCGTTTTTTACTTCTGGCTCTAATTCAGCGGCTGTAACTTCAAATCCTGACGGCACAAAAACCGGGTCATAACCATGACCATTGTTGCCACGCTCTTCGAAACCAATCGAACCAGCCCAGAAACCAGTGAACGAAATTTCGTCGTCGCCATCGACCAACGCAATAGTGCACACAAAAGCGGCGCCTCGGTGTTCTGGTTTCACATCTCCAAGTTGTTTCAAAAGCAGTCGGCGATTTTCAACGTTGTCTCGGCCGCCCGCCCAACGCGCTGAAAAGATACCTGGAGAACCGCCGAGAATTTCAACCGCCAAACCTGAATCGTCCGCAATTGCTGGAAGTCCGGTGTGCTTGGCTGCCGCGCGAGCCTTGATCAAAGCGTTCTCCAGATAGCTGACGCCATCCTCAACCGGCTCTGGACCGTCGTAGCCAATCAGTTCTAAGTCGGCTACGGCAGGCTCCAAAATAGCCCGCAACTCGGCAAGTTTCCCCTGGTTGTGGCTGGCTAAAACGAGCTTCATTTAGGCGAGCGCCTCGGCTTGAATTTTGGTCAAATCGGCGCAACCTTTTAGCGCTAGGTCCAGAAGTCTGTTCAATTCCTCGCGGTCAAACGGCACACCCTCGGCAGTTCCCTGAACCTCAACAAATTTGCCACTACCGGTGACCACGACGTTCATGTCGGTCTCGGCGCGAACGTCCTCGACATAGGCCAAATCCAGTTGTGGCTCACCGTCGATGATGCCAACCGAGATTGCAGCGACACTATCGGTTAGGGGATTAGATTTGGCCGGGATGTGGCCGTGCTTCTTACCCCAGTTGATGGCATCTACCAACGCTATGTAGGCGCCGGTAATGCTGGCGGTTCGAGTGCCACCGTCAGCCTGCAAAACATCGCAGTCAATCACAATTGTGTTTTCACCCAGAGCTTTGACGTCAACAATGGCACGCAAACTGCGACCAATCAGGCGAGAAATTTCATGAGTTCGTCCGCCGATTTTGCCTTTTACGGCTTCACGGTCTGAGCGAGTGTGGGTTGCCCGAGGAAGCATTGAATACTCCGCGGTTACCCAGCCCTCTCCTTTGCCAACTTTCCAGCGAGGAACTCCGGCAGTAAAAGATGCGGTACACAAAACCTTGGTGCCACCAAAAGAAATCAGCGCGCTGCCTTCGGCGTGGTCACTCCAACCGCGATGAACGGTTACTTCTCTTAGGTCGTCGTTGTTGCGGCCATCGGCGCGGTTGCCCATTTTTCTCCTATAAAGACTCGACGCTGCCAACCTCGGGACCGAGGAAGCGGCGAGCCAACTTTTCAAAAGATTTTGTGTCTCCAGTTGCCTGGAAACGGAAAACCGGGGCTTCACTTGATGATCGAAGCAAATTCTTGGCGGTGAGCGTACGGTAAACGTCCTTGGCGGTTTCCTCATCGCTGGAAACCAAAGTGACACCGTCTCCCATGACATAGCTGATAGCGCCGGTCAAAAGCGGATAGTGAGTACAGCCGAGAACTAAAGTGTCCACCCCGGCATCTCGAATCGGAGCTAGATATTCTTCGGCAACCTTCAGAAGTTCTGGGCCAGAGGTGATGCCTCGCTCAACAAACTCAACAAACCGTGGGCAAGCCACGGTGGTGATGTCTAAGTCGACCGCGGCGGCGAAGGCGTCCTCGTATGCTTTCGAAGAAACGGTTGCGTTTGTACCAATGACACCGATGTGGCGGTTCCTGGTTGAAGCCACGGCTCGGCGAACTGCCGGCTGAATAACTTCCACGACAGGGATACCGCGGCCAATCGTGTAACGCTCGCGAGCGTCACGCAAAACAGCGGCTGAAGCTGAATTACAGGCGATAACCAGGATTTTTACACCCTCGTCAACCAAACGATCCATAACTCCAAGGGCCAACCGACGAACTTCTTCAATGCTTTTCGGACCGTAGGGACTATTTGCGGTGTCTCCCACGTAAAGGATTGATTCGTTTGGTAACTGGTCGATGATTGCGCGAGCAACGGTAAGTCCACCGACTCCGGAGTCGAAGATTCCAATTGGCGCATCGTTCACGTGGATAAGTCTAGTAACGGGTTGTCCGCCTACTCGCTAGGCTGGATGAGTGCTGAACTCTACCGCCTTACTCACCGACCGCTATGAACTGACCATGGTTCAAGCAGCTCGGCGCTCTGGCAAGGCTGGGCTTCCATGTGTTTTCGAAGTTTTTAGCCGCCAGCTACCAGCCGGACGGCGTTATGGTGTGGTTGCAGGAACGGGCAGACTCCTCGACGAACTGAAGGATTTCCGGTTCGGAAACGAAGAGCTCGAATGGCTGGCAGCCGCGAAAGTGGTTGACACCGACACCATTGACTACCTCGCGAACTTCAAATTCACTGGAAACATTTGGGGCTACCGAGAAGGTGAGGCCTACTTCGCCTACTCTCCTGTTCTGGTAGTTGAGGCGCCTTTCGAACAAGGCGTCCTTCTGGAAACCATGATTCTCTCGATTTTGAACTATGACACAGCGGTTGCCTCGGCGGCTTCGAGAATGCGCGGAGCAGCCGGTTCTCGCTATCTCGCAGAAATGGGCGGTCGCAGAACTAACGAGCAGGCCGCGGTGGCAGCCGCTAGGGCTGCCTACATCGCAGGATTCGACGCAACCTCCAATCTTGAAGCTGGCCGCAGTTGGGATATTCCAACCATGGGCACAGCCGCACATGCTTTCACCCTGTTGCACAGTAATGAGGCCGAAGCCTTCAAAGCCCAGGTTGAAACTTTTGGAACTGGAACCACCTTGCTAGTGGACACCTATAACACCGATGAAGGTGTTAGAAAAGCTGTTGAAATCGCTGGCACTCAACTAGGTGCCGTGCGAATCGACTCTGGCGACCTTGGGGTTGAAGTAACCCGAGTGAGAAAACTGCTGGATAGTTTGGGTGCGAAAAATACAAAAATTACTGTCACCAACGACCTTGATGAACACGCGATTGCTGCTCTCGGCGCTGCCCCAGTTGACAACTACGGCGTAGGTACTTCGGTGGTCACCGGCTCTGGAGTTCCAACCGCTGGTTTTGTTTACAAATTGGTTGCCCACAAAGGTGAAACCGATAATTGGGTAAGCGTGTCCAAACGATCGGCAAACAAAACCAATATCGGTGGTCGCAAACAGGCACTTCGAGAATTTGAAAATGGAATCGCCACCAAGGAACTTCTAGTGGCTGGACATGAAATCGCAACCGGAGAAAACCAGAGAGAACTGCTAGTTCCACTGGTAAGCAATGGCATCGTCGACGGCACTTACCTTGGCGCTCACGGAGTTTCGGCTGCGCGTGAGGTTCACCGTAGGGCAATGGTAGAACTTCCGATTCAGGCCCATCGTCTGCAGCGAGGCGAAAGCGCCATTCCGACCGAGTTTATTTAGAGTCGTCTCCGGAGCTTTTCGGATCTTCCGGGCGCAAGCCTTCGTAAATCTCTTTGCAGACCGGGCAGATTGGGAATTTCTCAGGGTCTCGACCTGGCACCCACACCTTTCCACAAAGTGCATGAACCGGCGTACCCAGAACGGCTGACTCAACGATTTTTTCTTTACGCACGTAGTGTGAGAAACGCTCGTGGTCACCGGGCTCAAGATACTGTACTTCCTCTTCAACCAGTAACCCGCCGCCGGCCGATGGAATTGTCTCTTGGCTGCTCATTATTTTGCCGTTGCCAAGCTACCCAGGGTAACCGTCAGGGTTTGAGTTTTGCCGTTTCTAGTGAATTCAAGAGTCGACTTGGCACCTGC
>JALQVK010000082.1 GCA_023260375.1 Rhodoluna sp.
ACTTCGCGAAGTTTCACTTAGGTATTTCAACGTAGCCGGAACCGGCTGGGATGACCTGGTAGATACACAGATAGCAAATTTGGTTCCGATAATTTTTAAATCTTTGGCCGAAGGTCAACAGCCAAAGGTTTTTGGAGCCGATTGGCCAACCAATGATGGAACTTGCGTTCGCGACTACGTGCATGTTCTGGATCTGGCCGAAGCACACCTAAGTGCCTTGAACTACCTAGATCGTAACGATCGCGAATTCGACGTGTTCAATGTTGGAACCGGAGAAGGCTCCAGTGTTTTTGAGGTCATCAACACTGTCGCCGACGTTACTGGTTTGGAAATCGTTCCACTCATTGAACCACGTCGCGCTGGAGACCCAGCATTTCTATGCGCCGATGTTTCAAGAATTGAAAATGTTCTTAATTGGAAGGCAAAGCACAACCTGCACGACATCATCTCGTCGGTATGGAAAGCTCATAATTCCTAAATGGAACCAATCACAACTTCAGTCAGAATCGTCGTCGACAGGTCTTCGACAGGCTACCGTACTCGGTTCGTAACCGCATACGCCGCATTGGCTATTCTCATGGGTGGCGACGCGATACGTTATGCCATCGGCTGGCTGGGTTGGGGTATCGCACTCGGGGTACTGCTGGTTGCAACTTTGATACAACTCTTCCGCACTGATTGGAAACCAACATTCCAGAGGATTCCTTGGCCTCTATCAGCCATCCTTGGGCTCATGTTGGTTGGTTCGATTTGGTCCAACTATCAATTAGTCAGTCTTGGTGCGGCACTCGTGCAGTTGGCGACCACTTCATTTGCACTTTTCCTGGCGTCTGCATTCACTTGGCGGGAAATTTTGCGATTGTTCGCCGGAACCCTTCGAGGCATCCTATTTGCTTCCGTGATTTTTGAACTATTCGCAGCCCTTGTGGTTCGCGGTCCGATTGAACCGTTTTTCCCGAACTATGAGGGCGACCACCCACCAGCGGTAGCTTTTTATTGGACTCAGGGAAATCTTTTCAGCAACGATCGCATTCAGGGCATTGTTGGCAACTCAAACATGCTTGCCTACATGGCAATGATCGCAATGGTCGTTTTCGCGATTGAAGTGGCCGCCAACACCACCACCAGGTTGGTGAGTTCGCTCAGCTTCTTAGCTGCGGTCCCGATGTTGGTATTGTCGCGTTCTGCGAGCATCGGCTTCGCCCTCGTTTCGGTGTTTGCTGCAGCGGTGGTTTCTATTGCCGCGGAAGGCAAAGAACGAGATGTTCGCCACCGGTACTACCGAATTGCACTCGGTGTCATTGGTACCGCAGCTCTATTAGTGCTCACCTACCGTGCCGCCATTTTCAGCCTTATCGGTAAGTCACCGGACATGACCGGTCGCACCAAAATCTGGAAGATTGTTCTCAAGCTGATCGACCAAAGACCACTGCAAGGATGGGGCTGGTCTTCGTATTGGGTTCCCTGGGTTGAACCATATAAGGGGCTCGTGGTCATAAACCATGTTCCCTATTACCAGGCTCACAACGCCTTTCTTGACGTTTGGATGCAGCTGGGGATCATTGGATTAGGTCTCTTTATTCTTTTGGTTGGACTTACCTTTGTGCGCCTTTGGAGACTAGCCGTGCGTCACACAAGCCCGCTTTACCTTTGGCCGATTTTGGTGTTTGTCGGTCTTGTAACGCAAAACCTGACCGAAAGCCGAATCCTGGTGGAAATCGGCTGGGTCATTCTGGTTCTCTTCTCTGTCAAGGTCCAGGAGCCGAAAGAATTTTTAGAACCCCTTGGACGTTCCCCGAAACGTGCGCGACTAAGAAGGCTCACCCAGCGCTAGGGAAGCAACAAAACCTGACCGACGGTCAGCTTGTCGGTGGTTAAGTGATTCAGGGCACGAAGAGTGACCCGCCTGGTCTTAAACTTCACAGCGACTCCGTAAAGAGTGTCTTTTGCCACAACGACGTAGCTGGTTGGGTTGCCTTTCGGCAATTGGGCAATCAAGTCAGCTGAAACCAAAGCGGCTGGAGTTTGCCCATTCGAAAGTGTTGTGTATTCCGCTGCCGTCGTTATTAGGCGTAACTTTTTATCAACCAATTTGTACTTCTTTGTTCCGAGCGCGAGCAACGTTCCGACATGATTCGCATTCGGAGCCAGGCGAGTACAAGTTTTGGCATCTAGAGCGATACCGGTTCCCGGCCATTGCCCCAGAGCATTCGAGTCGATCTGAACAAGAGCACCGCCGTCGACCAGATAGGTGTTTCCGCCGCAGACCACTTTCTGCCAATCAAGAGTTGAAGTGGTGTTGTAACCAACCAACTGAGCCCGAGTGACTACCTTGGGTGCAGTTGCGCCGAATGCATTTGCAATCTTGGTGGTAACGCGCAGACCCTTGGCCCAGCCATCAACCAAGTAGAGGTTCCCCGACTCTTTTACCTTCACGATATTTGCTGGGGAAATTACGGTCGTTCCATTTGCGATTGCATCAATAGCGGACTGTGGCCAGGTGAGAACGTTGGTATTAGCAAGCAACGGAAGAATTTTTGTTGTTTCTTCGGCATCAAGCGTTTGCCGTTTTACGGCGTTACCGACCAGGAACGCCGGTGATGTAGCATCGGCAGCTTTTACGAAAAAAGGCGTTGTTAGAGGGCCATCCGGCGCTGAATCAATCCGAGACGCAACTGCGGCCGGCAGTGTGGGTGCTGTTGTAACTACATTTCGAATGTCGGTTATGGCTTGCTTTCCTGAGTTGGTCAGGACGAAACCATTCGAACCAATCATGACCAATGGAGAAATTTGATTTCCCTGGGTGAATTTCGAAACCGAATCTCCCGAGAGCGTTCCGGTTGAGCGACTGAAACGCCATGCGGTCGAGGTCTTAATGTCGTTGTATAGGTTGGAAGGAATTGGGTAGTAACTTCCGGCTGCAAGAATTCCAAAAGTTCCAGTGGTGGAGTTCTTGAACAAACTATTGTCGGCAGCGATAGGTGCACCAAGTGGCAACGAACTGAAATTGGTGGCTGAAAGCACGCTGACTGCCGGCACTGTCGTCAAGGCTGCCGTGATGCTCGCATTATCCAGAACCTCTCGACGTTTTCCATTTTCAATTAGGAAGTTTCCTGATGACGATTTTGCATAGGTTGTCACATAGCTGGTGGTGCTGCCAACGGTGTACTTGGAGAGCTCGGCAGTGGTGAGACTTGGAAGCGAGCCGAAAACATCGGTTTCGGTAAAGATGGCAGGGGCAATCGCTTTGGCAGTAGCTGCATCGGCAACCCGGTAACGTTTCGAGCCAACTAGGTAGTAGTGAAGATTGTCGGTGCTGCAATTCACAAAACGGCCAGGGTCTGACTTTGTGTTGAATGATGCCAGATAGGCCGGCGGAACTAAGCCGATTTCACCCAAACTCGAATAATTAGACATTTGACTTGACGCCAAAGGATAGCGATCGATGTAATCATCAACCAGGTAAACCGTACCCGTGGCACTGCTCTTCATGAGTATCGGTGCCGGTATGGTTGCCACCTGCGCCGCTGTGGCTAATACCGCGGTTGCGATGTCCTTGCCGATTGCAGTTGCCTGAGCGGTTGAAACCTTAAATCGCTGGTTGGCGTTTATGAACCAGGTTTCGGTGCTGGTCTTTAGCAGCGAACCAAGCGGAGTGCCGATGGTGAATTTGCTCAGGTAATCCGCTGATACCTTTGCGGTGCTGCCGAATTTGGTCATGGCTGCGTTCATCGCGCTGTTTGTGAGGTGCTTAGTGCCGCCACTCAAAAAGTATTTTGTGTTTGGCGTTGGGCCGGTGATGAAGGCAGCAGTAGTTATTTTTGCCAGCGAGGCCGTATCGATAACTGTGGCCGTACTCCACTGTCGCCCGATTGCCGTGGCGAGACTTTCAGTAGGGATCAGAATCTTTTGACCGTCTTGAATGTCGTAGCGGACACCACTTGAATCTTGAACTAAATCGTTTACCGGGGTGGTTGAGGTGAAACCGTTCAATATCGAATCTTTGACCACACCGGTAGCGCCCATGACGCTCAGTGCTTTCAAAAGTTCAGCGCTTTCGACTGGAGCCTTTGTGGTTCCTTGAAGCAGGAATACCTGGTCAGTTGTTGATGACTTTGCAAAGACCAGATTTGGGAAGGTGCTGATTTGCGGGTCCGTCAAAAGTGGCGGATTGTCCCAACTTAGCCCGAGAGCAGTTGCTTGAGCGGCGTTTGCCAGTTTGAACTTGGCACCTGAGCTGATCAGGTACCGAGCGCCTAGTTTGTCGGCGACAATCGAGCCCAAATCACCACCGTCGGTGAAGCTATTTACAAAGGTGTTCGAGTGCTCCCCGACTGCTCCCAAAGTTTTGTAGTCAGCCAAAACCGAGTCACTTGGAATTCGGTAGCGAATATTTGCTTCGAGGTTTACTAAGTAATCAGGCCCATCGGTTGCCGTGGACGAGCGGATTAAATTAACGCCGATGGTTGGGTTTCCAAACCAGGTCCAGAAGTACCGCCAAAAGTTTCGATTTCCATAAGCACTGCAGCTATCTCCGGTACCGCCTAGATTTGCCAGAGCAGCGGCATTGGGCTGGTAAGGAGTGTAGTAATAAAGATTCGCAGTTGCTTGACTCTCGATGTAAACGCCTTTTGTGCCACAACTAACCTTTGGATGATATTGAATGTTGTGAACGGCACCAGGGCGGTAATACTTAATCGTTCCAGCTGGATGACCGTAGTATCTCATCTGCCAAGCTGCTCGATAAAGCTGCCAAAAGAGTCGAGAGGTCTGATTTGAATCCTGCCCACAAACCTGCGGCGCGCTGTCTGGGCATCCATAACCCATGGCCGCTTTGTACATGTAGGTAGTTGGGTCAGCGGCACCAACCAAACCCTGCTCTTTCTGCAGAGTTACCAGAAGGACTTGCGGGTTGATCTTGCAGGCGACCGCTACCTGATAAATGATGGTCGAGGCCGCGATTGGACCATTTGAAGCTGGGACGGTGTCACACAGGTGCAACGAATAGTCGTGGAGATTGTTTTTGATTGCGACCGAACCCACGACGGTTTCAGTGTAATTTCGCAAACACTTTGGTCCGCCGTCATTGTCGGTGCAAACCGGAACCTTGCTTTCAAGAAATGCCTGTATGGAAGACGCAGACATTGTTCCGTAGTCGAAGAAAACAGTGTCCGAAATTATGAGACCTGGCTTAAAGGCAGCGCCACTGAGAGCCTCACTAGGTGTGGAAATCGCAACCAGCCCAACAAAGGCAAGCAGTAATGAAACTGCCGCCCCTGCTAAGCGTTGCAATCTACTTTTCATTACTGAATCTGAATAGTTCCGGACTTGGAAGTTCCTGTGGACTTACTGGAAACATAAGTTACCGAATAGGTGATGTCGGTGGCTTTGAAGTTGCTAAGCGGCACCTGCATTGATGCACAAACAGTCGAGTTAACATTTTGCACTGCTGAGACGGTTACTTTCTGAGTCGTGTTGCCCTGAGTTAGGGTCAGTGTGCACTTTCCGTCGTCCTCAAGAACCTTAAGTGCCTCAGCGACGACCTCGACATAACCATTGTCGATAAACGCCGATGCGTCGATAATTCCAATTTCAACCTTGTTCAAGCTGGGATCTTCGGTCGGTGTAGGGGTTGGGGTTGGAACCGGCTCCAAAGTGTGGGTCGGTGTAGGTGTTGGCGTTGGGGTTGGATAAAAGATACTGCAACCGCTCAAACTGAGCGCGGCAAAAATACTGAGGCCCGCAATTATTTTCTGATACTTCATCCTCGTCCTCGCAATCTTTAGGACTACCGATATAAGCCTATTGGCGAGAACCCCAAACGGCAGTAACTACCCGCTCAGAAGCCTTGCCATCCTCAAGTCCATTGAACTTCGCTTGCCAGTGTTTATAAGCACTTTGGAAGGTTTTGGCAGTTTCTGGGAGTTTGCCAAGAGTCTCCAAAACTTCGGCCTCGGTCTTCAAAATCGGACCAGGTGCTTCAGCCTCGAAATCGAAATAGAAGCCACGCTCAGCTCGGTATCGTTCAAGATCTGGAGCGAGGAAGATAATCGGTTTTCCAGTAACTGAATAGTCGAACATTACCGATGAGAAATCTGTGATCAATACGTCGGCCGCGATGTACAGCTCGGTTACATCCGGGTAGCGGGTTACATCGAGAGATGAACCAGCAGCTTTGGCCGAATTCACGTTATGGGTGTTGGTGTGCCCACGAAACATGATTTGGAAACCCTCTGGCAATTTAATATCTGGCTCGAGGTAGCTCACCAAATCCCAGTTGCCGGTTGCTGTGCGCTGATAATCGCGCCAGGTCGGTGCGTAAAGAATAAGTACGGTCTTGGAATCGGTAACACCGAGTGATTCACGAATTCGCTTGCGATCGGCTGCCGTGTGTGTCTTCAATCGATCGTTACGAGGGTAACCAGTTTCCAACACTTCCCCGCTGTACCCAAAGGCGCGTGGCAATACCTCACTGCAGAACGGGCTTGGGCTAATCAGGTAGTCCCAGGCGGCGGCCTCGCGGTCCATTGTGTCTAGGTAACTGTTGGTCAGCGAGCCTGGAGGAATGTCGTGAACCAAGCGCTTTAGAGGAGTTCCGTGCCAGGTCTGCAAGTAGGTTTGTCCCTTAACCTTGCGGAAATACCAAGGCAAGGAAGTGTTCGCGACAATGTATTCAGCCGAGGCCAGTAGGTCTAGCCACTGCTTGCTCTCAAAGCGCACTCCGGTAGCTCCAGCCGGCGCCTTGGTGCCAGCACCGATGGTCCAGTAGAACTTCAAATCTGGGCGAACTTTTTGTAATTCCAAAAAGATATCCAGCGGGTTATCGCCAATGACTTTGCCGTTGAACGAGTCAAACAGCACCACACCTTTTTGAATTGCCAACTTGCCGGGCTGGTACTGAAGCTTGCGAACATAAGCAAGCCCACGACGTCGAAGTGCGCCGATAATGCGGGTCGGTGAATAGGCCTTTAGGTTCACTTCGCGACTCGACTTCTATCCAAAGTGCCAGTTGCACCGTTTAGATAACCAACGATGAATCCAAAACCCCAAGATAAATGCATGGTGGCAAGTACCAAAGGTACGGGAGCAAGTTTCGCTAGGAATCCAACAAGCACTACGGCCCCGAAATAACCAAGCCAGACCAGCCAACCCAACGGGAATCCGAAAGCCGCAATCAAAATACCTAGTGCCAGTGCGAGTACGAGCGAGGGAGGGATGAAATATCGCAATGAAGTTCGTTCAAAGTCTCGCTTGGTTAAATCCCCGCGCCAAACGCCAGTTGAGTAAAACTGTTTCATCAAACCAGTCCAACTGGATCGTGGCCAATAAGTGACTTGTAATTCTGGGCTGAACCAAACTAATGAACCAGATGCCTTTATCCTTTGGGCTAGATCCCAGTCCTCGCCGCGAATGATTGATTCATCGTAGCCGCCAACCTTTTCTAAAACGCTTCTCCGGAAGATACCGAGATAAGCACTCTCAGCTTCTCCAGCTTCGCCACCGACGTGGAAATTTGCACCACCCAAGCCGAAACGGCTGGTGTAGGCCCAAGCCACCGAGCGCTGAAATAACGTTTTACCTTTTGCAGCCATTACTCCACCTAGGAGATCGGCTCCAGTCTCATGCAAAATCTCGATACCCCGAGAAATGTAATTTGGCGCCGGCTCGCTATGTGCGTCGATGCGAACAATGTATTCGTACTTTGCCTGGCTTATACAAAGATTCATACCTACTGTCGTCAAACCTTTGGGGTTTGGGACAAGCCTGATTCGGGAGTCTGCTTTGGCAAGTTTTGCGGCAACTTGGTCGGTCCCATCGGTGGAAGGCCCGAGTGCAATTAGCAGTTCTCCGTCGAAGTTTTGAGCTAACACTGATTGAACAGCATCGGCTAGGTGATGCTCTTCGTTGAGCACCGGCATGATTACCGAAACTTTGGTCATGGTTAGTCGACGGTGGTCGAACCGACGAACTTGTTGTAGGCAGCGGTTACCTTTTTAGGGTCGCCATCCATGCGAAGTTCGCCCTTTTCGATCCAGATCACGCGGGTGCAGGTATCGATGATTGACTTCATGCTGTGAGAGACCAGGAACACGGTTCCGGCGTTTTCACGCATCTCGCGCATGCGAGCTTCCGAGCGGTTGCGGAACTCTTGGTCACCAACGGCAAGAGCTTCGTCGATGATCAAAATGTCGTGATCTTTCGAAGCTGCGATTGCGAAACGTAGGCGGGCGGACATACCTTGCGAGTAGGTGCGCATCGGCAAACCTACGAAGTCTTGAAGACCAGCGAATTCGGTGATGTCGTCAACCTTGGCCGCGATCTCTTTCTTAGTGAAACCCATGGCAAGTCCGCCGAGCAAAATGTTCTTTTCGCCGGAAAGGTTTGGAAGTAGTAGACCACCTACACCGAGCAGGTTTGGCCGTGCGTTCGCGTAAATGGCTCCACCGGTAAG
>JALQVK010000096.1 GCA_023260375.1 Rhodoluna sp.
AGCTTCTTTTGACGCTTGGGCATCAGAAAATCCAGAGAAGAAAGCACTCCTAAACCGTCTCATTGCTGGTGAGTTGCCTGCCGATCTAGGCGCTTCGCTTCCAGTTTTCGAAGGCGGCACTGAGGTTTCAACCCGCGCAGCCTCTGGCAAGGTCATTAACGGAATTGCTTCGGTCATGCCAGAACTTTGGGGCGGTTCTTCAGACCTTGCAGAATCAAACTTGACCACAATCAATGGTGCAAAGTCTTTCATTCCTAACGAATGGTCAACCCACGAATGGACTGGCGACAAGTACGGACGTGTTCTCCACTTCGGTATCCGCGAGCACGCAATGGGCGCGATTTTGAACGGAATTACACTCAGTGGCCACACTCGCCCATTCGGTGGAACCTTCCTTATTTTCAGTGACTACATGCGCCCTGCGGTTCGCCTAGCTGCTCTAATGGAAGTGCCATCGATCTTTGTTTGGACCCACGACTCTGTGGCGCTCGGCGAAGACGGACCAACTCACCAGCCGATCGAACAGCTTGCTACCTTGCGTGCGATTCCTAACCTGGCTGTTGTTCGTCCTGGAGACGCTAACGAAACCTCTTTTGCTTGGCAGGGAATGTTGGAACACCGTGATGGTCCTTCGGGTATTGCCCTAACTCGTCAGAACATTCCAGTGTTCAAACGTGGCGAAAAGGATTCAACCGGTGTCGTAATTGCTGGTGCTGAGAACACCCTAAAGGGTGCCTACGTTCTTGCCGAGGCATCAAACGGAAAGCCAAAGTTAATTTTGATTGCAACGGGATCTGAACTTCAGTTGGCAGTCGATGCACGTATCCAGCTTGAGGCAGCAGGTATTGCTACTCGTGTCGTCTCCGCTCCATGTTTGGAATGGTTCGAAGAGCAGTCTCAGGAATACCGAGACTCGGTTCTTCCATCCAATGTGAAGGCTCGTGTGTCAGTTGAGGCCGGCCTAAACCTTGGCTGGAGTAAGTATGTTGGCCCGTTCGGCGAATCAGTTTCGATCGAGCACTTCGGTGCGTCTGCCGATTACAAGACCCTGTTCCGTGAATTCGGAATGACCGTTGAAAATGTTGTTGCTGCCGCTAAGAGCAGCCTGAAGAAAGCGTAATAACCATGACCAGTCCCCTAGCTCAACTTGATGCAAACGGCGTCAGCATTTGGCTTGACGACCTTTCCCGTTCACGAATCGAGTCGGGAAACTTGGCTTCTCTCATTGAGACTCGTTCAGTCAGTGGAGTGACCACCAACCCAACCATCTTTGCTCAGGCTTTGGGTAAGGGTGACGGCTACGGTCCTCAGGTTGCCGAGCTAGCAGCTCAAGGTAAGTCGGCAACCGAAGCAATTTTCGAAATCACAACCGTCGATGTGGCTAACGCTTGCGACATTTTCAAGGGTATCTACGCGAACTCAAAGGGTTTCGATGGTCGCGTTTCGATTGAGGTAGAACCTGGCTTAGCACACGATACCGATGGTACCGTCAAGCAGGCCAAGGAGCTTTTCGCGAAGGTTAACCGCGAGAACGTAATGATTAAGATTCCGGCTACTAAGGCTGGACTTGCCGCTATTACAGCAGTGATTGCCGAAGGCATCAGCGTGAACGTGACCCTAATTTTCTCGCTGCAGCGCTACCAGGACGTCATTGCGGCCTACATCGCAGGCATCAAGCAAGCCAAGGCTAACGGTCACAATCTTTCGAAGATCCACTCGGTAGCATCGTTCTTCGTTTCCCGTGTCGACACCGAGATCGACAAGCGTTTGGAAGCAATCGGCACCGACGAAGCAATTGCGATGAAGAGCAAGGCTGCACTGGCAAATGCTCGTTTGGCTTACCAAGTTTTCGAACAGGACTTTGCAACTGCGGAATGGTCTGAGCTAGAGGCGGCTGGTGCCAACAAGCAGCGCCCTTTGATGGCTTCGACCGGCGTAAAGGACCCTGCACTCCTTGACACCCTTTACGTGACCGAACTGGTTGCTCCAATGCTGGTGAACACCATGCCAGACAAAACCATGGAGGCCGTTTTCGATCACGGTGTCATCCCTCAGAACTCGATTGTTACTCACTACGCTGAGTCAACGGCTGTTTTGAACCAACTAGCTGCGCTTGGCGTTGGCTACGACGAAGTAACCGAACTACTTGAGACCGAAGGTGTCGAAAAGTTCATCATTTCGTGGAACGAACTGGTCGAGAGCATTGAAGCTGCACTTGAGGCTGCGAAGTAATGAGTATCAAGGTCGCCGTAAACGGCAAAACATCCGCTGCAGTTGAATCGGTGATCGACCAACTGGTTGCCGACAAGGTTGCCAGTCGTATTGCCGCCAAGGATTTCACCCTGTGGGGTAAAGACGCCGAGTCCGAGAGCTCAATCCGTCTAGGCTGGACCAGCTCTGCTGTTGAATCTCAAGCACTAGTCGCCGGCATCTTGGAACTAAAGGCTTACTTCAACGCCGAAGGTGTTACTCGTTTCGTGCTTTGCGGAATGGGCGGTTCATCCCTAGCCCCTGAAGTTATTACCAAAACTGCCGGTGTGGAACTTGTCGTCCTTGACTCAACCAACCCAGAACAAGTAGGTCATGCGCTTGCTGGCGATTTAGCTAGAACCGCTGTAATCGTTTCGTCTAAGTCAGGTTCGACTGTCGAAACCGACTCACAGAAGCGTCTCTTTGAGCAGGCATTTACCTCAGCTGGCATCGACAAAACCGACCGCATCGTAATTGTCACCGATCCGGGTTCTCCAATGGAAGCCGCTGCCAAGGCAGACGGCTACCGAATTTTTAACGCTGACCCTACCGTCGGTGGTCGTTACTCGGCTCTTACTGCTTTTGGACTTGTGCCATCGGGTCTTGCCGGTGCCGACATTCAAACTCTTCTCGACGAAGCAGTAACTGCATCAGAGCTATTAACTCAGGATTCTGTCTCTAACCCAGGACTAGTTCTCGGTTCGGTACTTGCTCGAACCGCTAACGGAAAAGGTTTTGCCGACAAACTTGGTCTCGTTGAAGCAGGTACGTCGATTCACGGACTTGGTGACTGGGCGGAGCAACTTATCGCAGAGTCGACTGGAAAGCTTGGCAAGGGAGTTTTGCCAGTTGTTTTAGAGGCTTCCGCACCGGAATTGAGCAATAAGCCAGCCGATCTAGTAATCGCTCGTCTTGTTGCCGACGCCAGCCACGCTAGCCAAGACGAAGTGTCGGTTTCTGGCTCGCTTGGTGCGCAGTTCCTACTTTGGGAATATGCCACCGTAGTGGCTTCACGTCTAATCGGTATCAACCCATTCGACCAGCCAGATGTTGAGTCGGCAAAAATTGCAGCTCGCGGGATGTTGGAAAACCGTGCAGCCGAATTACCTGCAGCATTCATCGATTCCGGAATTGAAGTACGAGGCAAGGGAATTGATTTGGCGGGTGTTGACACTGTAAGTGCCGCAATTTCAGCACTACTTGCTACCAGCAATGTAGACAGCTACGTGTCGATTCACGCCTACCTAGACCGCGTAGGTTACCCAAATGCTGCAGGTCTTCGTCCAGCTTTCGCAAAGCAGTCGGGTCGCCCAACTACATTTGGCTGGGCTCCACGCTTCCTGCACTCAACCGGCCAGTACCACAAAGGTGGACCAGCTCAGGGTCTCTACATCCAGATTGTCTCGAGAGCTACAAAAGACATTTCGGTTCCTGGCCGCGATTTCACACTGGGTGAACTTATCGC
>JALQVK010000154.1 GCA_023260375.1 Rhodoluna sp.
TCACCAGTTGAGTAAGGCGGGAAGTTGTAGTTGTGCATGTAACGCTTAACGGTTACTGGTGACAACGTATCCAACTGCTGTTCCAACTTGAGCATGTTCAAGGTGGTAACGCCGAGGATCTGAGTTTCGCCACGTTCGAACAATGCCGAACCGTGTACGCGAGGCAGAACTTCAACTTCAGCTGAAAGAGTACGGATGTCAGCAAGACCACGGCCATCCATACGGATCTTGTCCTTGAGGACGCGAGTACGAATGAGCTTCTTCGTTACCGAGCGAAGTGCTGCGCTAACTTCCTTTTCGCGACCTTCGAATTGTGCACCTACGCGCTCAACACAAAGTTCCTTAACGCGATCAAGTTCAGTTTCGCGTTCCTGCTTGCCAGCGATTGTGAGTGCAGCGGCAAGTTCGGCACCGATTGCTGTTTCAACTGCGGCGTAAACGTCACCTTCGTAATCAAGGAAGATTGGGAATTCCTTAACTTCCTTGGCAGCAACAGCAGCAAGTGCGCTTTGTGCTTCACACAAGGTTCGGATGAAAGGCTTTGCAGCTTCAAGTCCCTGAGCAACAACTTCTTCGGTCGGCGCTGTTGCGCCGCCCTTGATGAGGTCAATTGTGCGCTCGGTTGCTTCTGCTTCAACCATCATGATGGCAACATCTTCTACACCGTTTTCAACAACAACACGACCAGCAACGACCATGTCGAATACTGCGCGCTCTAGCTGAGAGTGCTTAGGGAAGGCAACCCACTGGTCGTCGATTAGTGCCACACGAACACCACCGATTGGACCAGAGAAAGGTAGGCCTGCAAGCTGGGTAGACATCGAAGCTGCGTTGATCGCAACTACGTCGTAAAGCTCGTCTGGGTGAATAGCCATTACGGTTACAACAACCTGAACCTCGTTGCGCAGACCATCAACGAATGACGGACGTAGCGGACGGTCGATTAGACGACAAGCCAAGATGGCTTCGGTTGTTGGGCGACCTTCACGACGGAAGAAGCTACCAGGAATCTTTCCGGCAGCGTACATCTTCTCTTCAACGTCGATGGTTAGTGGGAAGAAGTCGAACTGGTCTTTTGGCTGCTTTGAAGCAGTGGTTGCTGAGAACAGCATGGTTTCGCCATCAATGTAGACAGCTGCGGCGCCCTGAGCCTGCTGGGCTAGGCGGCCTGACTCGAAACGGATAACACGCTTACCGTGCTTGCCGTTGTCGATGATTGCGTATTCGTATTCTGAGCCATCCATTGGCTCGTGGTTATCTGGACCGGTCATGGTCTCTCCTCTTGTATCTTCACGCGCGAAAAAACCACACAGTTTGCGTGTATCGCGCTAGAGCTTTTAGGCGCGGTTAACTGCCCACCGAATGTGGGCTGCCCTGATCTGCAGTAAAGAACCTTGGAAATCTTTCCAAGACCCACCACCGTAGATCAGCAAACGTAGCCGCAAAGCACTAGTTCTAGGGTAACAGCAGAACCCGACATTGCCTAGAACAAAAAACCGCCCCGAGTTTACCCGGAGCGGTTTTTCGTAAAGTCAGAATTAGCGACGAAGACCTAGACGCTCAATCAACGCACGGTAGCGGTTGATGTCTACGTTCTGTAGGTAACCAAGTAGACGCTTGCGCTGTCCTACAAGAAGTAGCAGGCCACGACGTGAGTGGTGGTCGTGCTTGTGCTCCTTGAAGTGCTCGGTTAGGTCTTTGATGCGACGCGAAAGCACAGCAATCTGAACCTCTGGTGAACCGGTGTCACCTGGGTGGGTTGCGTACTCAGCGATGATGCTCTGCTTTACCTGTGGGTCTAGAGCCATAGTGGTTCTCCTTCGATTCGCTGCGCGGCGTAAGAAACACTGTGTTTCAAACTCTCTTTATCCGCGGCCGTTACACGGCAACCTCTCAAGCCTACCTGTTAGTAGTCAATAGTTGCAACCGTTGGTGCTTGCGGCTTGACCTTTGAAGGTAGCAGTGACACCACAAAGAAAAACATTGCAACAACAAATAAAGCGATCAATCCAGGCAAAAAGGTTGCGGCAAGAACCTCAATAACTTTGGTATCGGTTAGAACTCTGTCGTAGTGAGCTGGATCTGGCAATAGTTGGGTTAGTGTTTGGACATTCGAAGCTAGGCCATAGAAGAAAGCAACTACTGGCAACACCCAAAGGAATAGCCACCAAGCCGAGAACCCCGCATCGCGGTTGCGTCGAACCATTACCGTCAGCTGCGGAAGGAACAATGCAACACTGATGATGGTTTGCACGGGCGCATTGTCAGTCTGACGAATGGCAATGTCGAAAGCCCCACCAATCAAACCGACTAGGAATACAAAAAGTGTGAACCACCAGTATTCCGGACGGGTTGCAACACCACGAAAATTGGCGTACTTCCTGAAAACAATTTTGACTGCGTCTAGAAACTGCATTACTTCTCCCCTTGATCGAGTGCTACTCGGATTTTTTCTATGTCTCGATTGATTTCCTCAACCAAAGCTTCTACCCCGTCAAATTTAGCGGCAGGACGGATGAACTCCACGTATTCGAGAGTCACCGTCTTGTCGTAAAGGTCCAGACCAGCCGGGGCATCGATTACGAAAGATTCAACAAGTCGAGGAACCGCTTGGAATGTTTCGTTAATACCGACCGAGTGTGCCGCGGGGAACTTTTGGTCGTCAACGTAGAGCCAACCCGCATACACTCCGTCTAGGGGCAAGAACCCTTCACAGTTTCGAGACATGTTCGCGGTTGGAAAACCGATGGTTCTGCCAATCTTGAGTCCGTGCTCGATGATGCCGGTGTTGATGTGGTTTCGGCCCAGCAGTGTTGCGGCTGCCATTACCTTTCCCTGGTTGAGAAGGTCACGAATTCTGGTGGTTGAAACAGCCTCCCCACCAACAGTCACCTGTGGAATTACAAAAACTCGGAAACCAAACTTAGACGCAAGTTCGCGAAGTGTTTCAACAGTTCCGGCACCCTTGTGACCAAAGCGGAAACCTTCACCGACCACAACAATCTTTGCTTTGAGAGCATCGACCAAAATCTCTTGCACGAAGTCACCCGGCGATTTACCTGCAAGCGTTTCTTCAAAGGTCAGGGTGAGAGTGGCATCGATTCCCTGCTCAGCTAAAAGAATGGTTTTCTGAGCTGGGCCGATTAGCGGCAACCTATATTCGTCTGGATTCAGCAGCGCATCTGGGTGACGATCGAAGGTGAGCGCTACCGCGGCGAACAGATTCTCCTCGGCAAGATCCACGACCCGACTGAGAAGCGCTTGGTGCCCTAGGTGAACACCATCGAATTTGCCGATAGTTACTGCTGTATTTGCAAAATCGGTTGGAACTTCGGTAGGGCTAGACCAACTAAGCACGCTTGGCCTTTCGAAGCCACCAAAGTCCCCAGATTGGAAGTAGTAGCGGAACGCAAGCGTAACCTGCGCCGTAGAGCGACCAAACTGTGGCATGGCGGAACTCGGCTGGTAGCACAATTGAAAGGGTTCCGATGACTAGGACACCAATCAATTCAAAAATAAGTGCGTAGGTCGCCAATTTAGTTAGACCTCTTGCCAACGATATGGTAGCGACAATATAGACCAAGGCTGAGAGAGCACTCAGGCTGTAGGCAAGCGGAGCATCATTGAACTTGGTGGCCAACTGGTAGAGAGAACGAGCGGTAGCTGCCAGCGCAAAGATCGCATAGATGGCGATCAGAAGGCGGCCAGGTCCTGAGGAAGTCTTGTTGGAAGCCATGGTTCAAGACTACCGAGAACTATTCGCTCTTCTTGGTCACCTTAGGAATTGGAAGACCTTTACGAACCAAACCAACTGCGCTGTAGCGGACGGTTTCTGGAAGCTGACTAATGTTTAGATAGCCAAGCGCTCCTTGACTGTCTAGGCGCAGCATGAAGGCGGCGGCGGCGCGCTTTAGCAAGGTGTCCTCACCGCATAGGGTCAAGGTGATCGGGAAAATTGCCTGGTAAGGAACAGCAGCCTTTTCACCTTCGAACATTGGCTTAGCCTCAACTTTAGGGTCCAACGCCATGGTCAACGTCGAGCCCGAAGTTTTGGCAACGAGCTGAGTACCAGCGGCGTAGAGACTTTCCTCGCTTGGAAGCGCAAAAAGCCTTTCACCAGTTTCTGAATCTTTTTTACCTGTGTTCAGGCCAAGTACTGTCAACCCGTTAGTCACTGCTACTGAGTTTGGTAAGACTGCCAGCTCACCTGCTCCTAATTCGGCAGGAACTGAACCATCAAACAGGTTGATTCCGGTGAATTTGCTGACATCTAGTTTCGCCCCCTGATATCCCAAAGCTAGCTTTAGTGCCTCTAGAGAGTTTGCATCTGCCTCGACACGAACCACGATAGGTAGATCTGGAAGGGTAAGTTCTGGGTTGTCTTTTGCGATTGCAGGGTCGTTCCAGTTTGTAATTTCACCGTTCAACACTTTAGCCAGAGTCTTATAGCCAAGGTTTAGCGAGTCAGTTCCCTCAACATTGTAAGCAACATCCGCCGCATCAAATCCGTAAGGAACACTTGCAAAAGCCTTGCAGACTGAGGCATTTGACGAAGTAATTTGAACATCTGCCGTGGCTAAGTCGCCGGTGTTAGTAATGGTCATGGCCGGAAGGGAATCGACGCAAGAAGTGGCCAGCGATTCAGCCAGAGTGTCAACGACCATCGAGTTTGATTGATCCGAGGCAACGTTCACATTACCCTCAACGCAGGTGTAGGTCTTTTCAGCAAGTTGAGCTAAAAGTTCTGGAGGCATTGGAGGATCACAAGCGGCTAGCATTCCAGCACATAGGACCACACCCACTACAACTTGAATTTTCCTGAGCAAGCCGATTTTCATGCCTAAACCTTCTGTCTGTGTTTCTTTACTTTAAGCGAAAGTTTGGTGGCCTGACGAATCAGACCACCAAACATCTCGTTTTTACTACTGGGCGATTAGTGCAGCCTGGGCAAGTGCCTTGGTCTTCATGGTGCCGGTTAGAGCAACATAACCTAGACGCGAAGCCTGTGAAGGCATGCAGGTGTTGATTACGAACTTGAAGTAGTCCTCTACAGCGGTGTCCACTGCTTCAGAACTGTTCTTGGCTCCAATACCGTAGGTAAGGATGGTTAGCTGGTAAGCGTTCTTCACGCTCTTGGTGAAGTCGATTACACCGTTCACGGTTCCACCTAGTGCTGCAGGAAGTTCTGCGGTTGCAGTTCCCTGAACGCGGTCAGAACCAGAGTTGTCGGTGGTCTGTGCATTTAGGAACAGCGCACCAGCCGAAGCTGATGGCGCTACAAACTCGCCGTGCTTGTTCTTTAGCGAAACCAGCGAAACGTTAGCGGTCTTGGCATCTGATAGGTCGAAGTAACCGAAAGCACCCTTGTTAGCGCTGCTCTCAACTGCGTCTGCTAGTAGGGCCGAAGTGGCCTTACCAACCGAACCGGTTGCAAGTGCACCGGCAGCGGTAGAAATGGTCTGGTTCTTGGTCCAACCGGTGGTTACGTTCTGACGTAGGTACTCACTTAGGTTTTCGTTGGTACCTGAGGTTCCCGAACGGTAGAACACCTTGATCGCTAGGTTAGGCAGGGTCTTGCCAGGGTTTAGCTTCTTGATTTCGGCAGCGTTCCACTTGGCAATTGTGCCCTTTAGGATGCCCGAAACGGCTGCTGCATCTAGCTTTAGACCTGCTGGAATACCGCTGCTCTTGTTGTAAGCAAATACAACTGGACCACCGAAAAGAGGAACCATGGTGTAACCATTTGGCTCGGTACCAGCGGTGTACAAACCGTCTGAAACTGCGAATGCGTAAGAAGCCTTGTTGGTGCGGAAGTTGGTACGGCCAGTTCCCGAACCGGTTGAGGTGTAGGTAACGGCGTGAGTCTCAAAAAGAGAGTTGCACTTGTAGATTCCGTTGTAAGCGAATGACGAACCCGAACCGGCAATTGCGGTTGCGTTAGCTGCACCAGCTGGTACAACTAGGGCTACAGATGCTGCGAGACCGATGATGGTCTTTGCTAGCTTGTTGTTCATTGTTCTCCTTGTTTGATGAACTTGTCTATCTGACTTCTACAGTTTCTCGATAACAAATAAACGAATAGATATGTTTGGGTTACTGTCTTTGCAAGATTTGGTGAACAGTGGATTAACCGAAGTGGCCGTTTACGTAGTCGTTGGTGCGCTCGTCGATTGGCTGGCCGAAGACCTGCTCGGTTGAGCCAAATTCCACAACTCCGCCAGGGGTGTTTTCGTCGGCTAGGAAGAACGCGGTTTCGTGAGAAACACGCTGAGCTTGCTGCATGTTGTGGGTAACGATCACAATGGTCATCGACTCCGAAAGCTCCTCGATGGTGGCTTCGATGCGGCGAGTTGAACCCGGGTCAAGCGCCGAACAAGGCTCGTCCATCAGTAGTACTTCTGGCTCAACGGCAAGTGAACGGGCGATGCACAAACGTTGCTGCTGGCCTCCAGAAAGTGAACCGCCGCTTGCATTTAAACG
>JALQVK010000102.1 GCA_023260375.1 Rhodoluna sp.
ACATGCGAGTTGGGAAACCCATCGCCTTGTAAATCACGCCGGTGTAGAAGTCCACGTTCGGGTAAAGCTTGCGCTCGGCGAAGTAGTCATCCGAAAGCGCAGCGGCTTCCAATTCCTTGGCGATGTCGAGCAAAGGATCACTGACGCCAAGTTCAGCTAGCACCTTGTCGGCGGTTGCCTTGACAATCTTGGCACGTGGGTCGAAGCTCTTGTAAACGCGGTGACCGAATCCCATGAGGCGGATTCCGTCTTCCTTATTCTTCACGCGCTCAACGTAACGTTGAACCGAGTCACCAGAGTCGCGGATTCCAGTCAACATTTCTAGGACGGCTTCGTTGGCACCGCCGTGAAGCGGACCGAACAGTGCGTTCACACCAGCCGAAATTGACGCAAAAAGGTTTGCTTGGCTTGAACCAACCAGGCGAACGGTTGAGGTTGAACAGTTCTGTTCGTGGTCGGCGTGAAGAGTGAACAGGGTGTCCAGAGCCTTCACGATTACCGGGTTCTGAGTGTATTCCTCAGCCATGGTGCCGAAAGTTAGTCGAAGGAAGTTTTCAACCATCGACAACGAGTTGTCTGGGTAAAGAAGTGCTTGTCCTTGTGAGTTCTTGTGTGCGTATGCGGCCAAAACTGGCATCTTGGCCAGTAGACGAATGGTTGATAGTTCAACCTGTTCTTCGTCGTGAACGTTCAGGGAGTCTTGGTAGAAAGTTGAAAGAGCCGAAACACCCGCAGCCAATACTGGCATTGGGTGCGCGTTAGTTGGCATCGCGTGGAACAGGTTTTTTAGATCCTCATGAATCAAAGTGTGGCGACGGATGCGGTCGTCGAATGCTTCGAGCTCCGAAACGCTAGGAAGGTTTCCGTAAATCAGAAGATAGGCAACTTCTAGGAAACTCTTGCCACCGGCAAGTTCCTCAATTGGGTAACCGCGGTAGCGCAGGATGCCCTGCTCGCCGTCGATGTAAGTAATGGCCGAACGAGTGGACGCGGTGTTTACAAAACCCTGGTCGAATGCGTTGTAACCGGTCGAAGCGTTTAGCTTCGAGAAATCGATAACGCTGGCGCCATCAACGGCTGGCAACACTGGAAACTCGGCTGAGCCTCCTGGATAGTTGAGCGTGACTTTTTCGTCGGACAACTTTTCTCCCTGATTTTTCTACTTCGTAAAGTCTATGGCTTCGCGCAGGCGGCGAGCACCCTCGGCTATGTCGGCATCGGTTGCGGTAATTGAGAAGCGGACATACTGGCTATCCCCCAAGACATAAAAGGCGCCGGGAACCACGACGATACCCAGCTCGGCCATGCGCTCAACGGTCTTCCAGCAGTCTTCACCAAGAGTTGCCCAAAGGTACAGCCCCGCTTCGCTAGCGGCAACTTCAAAACCGTATGCCCGAACCGCCGACAACAGTTCTTCTCGGCGAGCGCGATAAATAGCCTTCTGCGCTGCCACGTGTGAGTGGTCGCCAAGCGCCGCAATCATGGCTTTTTGTGCTGGTTCAGGTGTGTTCAAACCTGAATGCATGCGTAGGTTTACCAGACCCTTAATTAGTGATGCCGAACCGGCTGCAAAAGCCGCTCGATACCCAGCCATGTTGCTCTGCTTCGAAAGCGAGTAGACAGCGAGCACACCATCGGTGGAAGCTCCGCTAACCTCAGGATCCAAAATGCAAGGTGTGGTTTTACCTTCCCAGTCTCCCCAGCCCAGCTCGGCGTAGCATTCGTCGGAAGCTACCAATGCTCCAAGTTCACGCCCGCGAATAACTGCGGCGCGAAGTTCGGCCTTCGAAAGGACGCGACCATCTGGGTTACCAGGTGAGTTGAGCCAAACCAGCTTGGTGTTCGCTGGCCAAAGGTTCGGGTCGTCCTCGGAAATAATTTCGGCACCACAGAGAGCCGCGCCAACCACATATGCGGTGTAAGCAACAGTTGGCTGAACCACAACGTCGCCAGGCCCGAGACCCATCAGAAGCGGAAGCCAACTAATTAGCTCTTTGGAGCCAATGGTGGGCATTACCTGAGAAACATCGAGACCAGCAACACCGCGACGAGCCGCAAACCAGTCGACGACAGCCTGACGGAATTCGAGTGAGCCAGCGGTTGACGGGTAACCGGGTGAGTTGGAAGCCGAATCGAGCGCGTCTTGAATTACCTGCGGGGTTGGGTCAACCGGAGAACCAACCGAAAGATCAACTTTGCCACCTGGATACTCGGCAGCCTTAGCCGCAAAAGGCTTCAGGCTCTCCCATGGGTATTCAGGCAGGCGGTTGAACACTGGCTTACTGAACCTGTGGCGGAAGTGCGGTAATTACCGCGTGGTCGCCTGGGACTTTACCCATCTTGGCAGCACCACCTGGCGAACCGATGGTTTCAAAGAATTCAACGTTTGCCTTGTAGTACTCAGACCACTGCGATGGCAGATCGTCCTCGTAATAGATTGCCTCAACTGGGCAAACTGGCTCACAGGCTCCGCAGTCCACGCACTCGTCTGGGTGGATGTAAAGCATGCGGTCGCCCTCGTAAATGCAATCGACCGGACACTCTTCGATACAGGCTTTATCCTTCACATCTACACATGGCAGAGCGATTACGTAAGTCACTGTTTCTCCTTTGGGCTTTAACTAAATTTTAACGGTGGCCGGAGGCGTTCTTGCGCCAGACACCAGGACGAATTCTCGGGAAAAGGATTACCAATGCACAGGCGATCAGCGAACCGTAAACCCACCAGGTTCCGGTTTCGTTGCCGACGATGGCCACCGAACCTCCACCTTGCCTTTGCGAAAGCCAGATGAGCGTACCCCAGAGACTGAGAGTCATTAGGTATAGAGCTCCGCGAGAATTACGCAGCAATCTAAGCGAAAGAGCAAGAGCAAAAGTCATACCCAATGCAATCCACAAGCCGAATGGCCAGTGCTCCGAATTAGAGGCTCGAATCCCGTGAATCATGGTGCCGACCAAACCGACCAAAACACCCAAAGGTAGAGACCAAATGGCAATTAGTGCTGGTTTCAACCATCGAAGTGGCCGAATTGATGCACGTCGCAGACCTTCTTGTTCGTCGTAACGAACCTCTTTCCCGGCAGCTATCGAATAGGTTTCGGCTCCCACCGAGACCTGGCTAGCATGAGCAGAAAGTGCTTCCTTTTTGGTAATCGCAGTTTTTGCGTTTCCAATCAGGACGTCGGCTCGTTCACCCTTTTCGGTAATCGTCCAAAATTCCGGAGTCTTTCGACTGTCTTCTTTGGCAATTCTTCTCAAAGCCATGGCTGAACCCTCATGTGCCATCTTGTGATCTGGGTGACCGAAGCCACCTTTTCGGTTATAGGTGACCACGGCGTCAGGCTTGAAATCTTTGATGGTTGTGTAAATGTCGTCGGCAATCACCGCGACATTAACTGCCGATAGGGATAGCTCGTCCAGGTTTTTTACTTTGGTTGGCTTACCAAAAGCGTTGAGTCTGAACCCAGAGTCGAGGTAGGCGCGAGTGCCGGCAAATTTAAAGTGTTTTACGCCAAGCGCGGCTAGTGCGTTACGAAGTTCATTGGCTCGGAAAGCGCCCATCGACGGCAAATTCCCGTCTAGCGATTTGAGTTCTTCAAGTTTCATGCGACCGCGCTCTCCGCGGGTAAGGGTTAGCACCATTACCTCAGCGCCGTTAGTAACGGCATTCGCCAGAATGTGACCGGTGAACAAACTCTCGTCATCGGGATGCGCGTGTACAACCAAGAGTCGCTTTGGATTGAAGGTTGCTTTTGCCATAGATACAACCTTACTTACTTGAAATCGAACTCGGGTTATGTTCGAAACCGCTCGTAAATTTTTAGTAAAAATAAAAAATTTCTTCGATTTGCCTGATAAAAATTAAATATCCGTTTCGATTAGGCAGGGGGGCCAAATGTACGGGACACCTTTTTGCACGCACAGCTTTACCGAAAGTCAGCTAGCCGGCCAAGAATTGGTCTCTTGCGAGTGCGGCAACAAATACAAGCCAGCCGCATTGCGCGAATTCGCAAAACTTCAGGCTGAGATCCAAGAAGCCCAGAGTTCTTTAGGCGCACTCGTCAAAAGCATGGCAGTGTTCAACACTTCGAATGCCACGGTCGCGGTAGCACAGCCAGTGGCGCCTGTTGCACCACCAGCTCCGCCAAAACCTGAAAAGCCAAAACGCCAGCGTCCAAGCCTTTCGGTAACGCAATGGCTTATTGTTGCAGCCGGTTTCATGGTGTTAGTGGCCGCTTCGGTTTTCGTCTCGCAAAACCTTAAGAGCTGGAATGTCTATGGCTGGTCAACCTTGGAACTATCGCTCGGAGTTATTGCCGCCTTTGGTGCATTCAAACTCAAAAAATTCTCAATCTTGCTAAGTAACTTCTTGGCGGTCTTTTCTAGCGCGATGTTACTCACCCTGATCATGTCGTTCAGCACCACTTTCGGCCTGGGCTTTACTCAGTGGAACAACGAGCCGGCTTGGTTCTGGTCTATAAACCTTGGGCTCACCGGTCTGATTTCACTGCTGCTTGGTATGTGGTCCAAGAATTTTGGTTGGCGAGCCATCGCTCCACTATCGATCACAGCATCTTCGATCGTCTTGGTTCTAAATTCTGCTGGCACCTTCGAAGATCGCTGGCGCACAACCGTGCTGAGCGTGGCACTTTTCGCGGTTCTAATTTCGGTTCGACTTTCAAGAAATTCGAAGTGGGCA
>JALQVK010000063.1 GCA_023260375.1 Rhodoluna sp.
AGACCGACCAGGGCCAAAAGCCCGGCGCGCTCCCCCTGCTCAGAGAGCGCAAACTGCTGGTCGCCGAGCTTGATACCAGGTTTGTGGAACGGGTCGGTTGGGTGGGCCTCGGAAAGACTCATGGCCATGTCTAGGTAATTAACCCCAGCGCTAAAGGCGCCCGAGAAAACCGTTGGCACAAACTTTGGCTCAACCGCGTTGAGCACGTGAGTAATGGAAAACTCTTTACACAAATCGGTAACATTTGCAGCTGAACCGGCATCAATCTTGGCCGAAACAAACTTGGACGCAATCTCGTCGCCGTGACGGTTGCGAATCCATTCGATCACTTCGTCGGCGCGGGCCTGGTTGTAGTCGGAGACCACAATCTGCTCATAAAAGTTTCGGGTTGCTGCAATTTTGGCTATGGCATTACCGACTCCGCCGGCGCCAACTAGAAGGATTTTCATCCCTCCAGACTAACTACCGAACGCTGAGGTCGCTAGCAGGGTCGTTGACCCAGTTGATAACCCCAGCCCATTGGCCAAAGCCATCGCTGAGGGAGAAGTGCCGTGCGCCTGGAATGACCACGGTTGGCACACCCAGTGGGTTGCCGAAAGTTTCAACGATGCCGTTCGGCTGCCAAGGATCTTCGTCCGAGCCAACCACAACAGTTGACCCCTGCGACCTCACAGAGGCAACATCGACTTTGAAATCCGGAATATCAATTAGCAGCTCAGGGTCTGCGGGAGCCACCAACAAAACTCGGGAAACCAGTTCCGGGGCAAGCCCTTCGGCAACCAGTTTGAGCCAGGTCACGGCACCGAGAGAGTGGCCAATCACCACAACCTCTTCGCCTCGGTTGGCTTCAGCAATCTGGGCCAACTCATTCAATGCCACTTCAGCCCATTCGCTAAAACGTGGTTCGTCCGGGTTTGGAAGTTGTGGATAGTGAACCTGGTGACCCTGCTGGCGCAAAGCAACCGAAGCCAAGCGTTGCCAGCTTCCTTCCGGACGACGGTTGGTCCAGCCGTGAAGGAAAAGTACCTGTTTGCTCATTCCTTTATTAAAGCGAAAACCCGCCCAGATACTGAGCGGGTTTCCAAATGTTACAGAGATTACTTAAGGGTAACCTTTGCGCCTGCGCCTTCAAGAGCAGCCTTTGCCTTCTCAGCGGTCTCCTTGTTTGCACCCTCTAGTACGGTTGCAGGAGCGCCGTCAACAACAGCCTTAGCCTCGCCTAGACCTAGGTTGGTCAGTGCGCGAACTTCCTTGATAACTGCGATCTTCTGGTCGCCAGCAGATTCTAGAACTACGTCGAACGAGTCCTTCTCTTCTGCAGCTTCAGCAGCGGCAGCAGGTGCTGCAGCAGCAACTGCAACAGGTGCAGCAGCGGTAACTTCGAATACTTCTTCGAACTTCTTAACGAAGTCTGATAGCTCGATTAGTGATAGCTCCTTGAACGCGTCAATTAGCTGGTCAGTGGTCAACTTGGCCATTTGTTTCTCCTATTTATTGGTTTTGTAAAGCGAGTGTTAGTTCGAAGCTTCTTGCTTCTGACGCAAAGCGTCGACTGCACGGGCAGCCTGAGCAAGTGGAGCCTGGAACATGTAAGCAGCCTGGAACATCGAAGCCTTGAATAGTCCAGCGGCCTTGGCCAATAGAACTTCGCGGGTTTCGAGGTCAGCAAGCTTCTTAACCTCTGCAGCGTCAAGAGCAATTCCGTCTAGGACGGCAGCCTTCACAACTAGTAGAGGGTTTGCCTTGGCAAAGTCACGGAAAGCCTTCGCAACGGTAACAACGTCACCGGATACGAATGCGAGCGCCGATGGTCCGACTAGCTGACCGTCAAATGCGGTCACGCCAGCTTTTGCAGCTGCGATCTTGATTAGCGTGTTCTTTGCCACGGCGTAGGTTGCGTTCCCACTGACTGAACGGCGTAGCTCTTTGAGCTGCGCCACAGTGAGTCCGCGGTACTCGGTTAGCAGTACGGCACTCGAACTAGCGAATTTCTCCGTTAGTTCGGCGACTGTTGCTTCCTTGTTCGCCATGGCACTCCTTGGTTTGTTTGTGTCGGTAGCCCCGAGCCCAATAAAAAAGCCCCATGCGCAAGAGCATGGAGCAAAAATTCAAATAAATGAAAAACTGTTCTACACACCTGCGTTGGATGCCCTGTTACGGGGCCTTCGTTAGTTCTTCCTAAGAAGATCTAAAACCGACGGTCTTTGGCTTCCTCTAGTTTAGGTGAAGCAGGTCTACTTTGGCAACTGGGAAATCATGTAGCGGGCCATGATTCGGTAGTCGTAGCTAGCAATCTCTGGCAATACATTGAAGATAATTGAGATTCCCATGGCGTGCGAGTGCAGGAACCAGGCTATCGAGGTTGCCATCGGTCCCGGCATTCCAAATTCTAGGAATGAGTTTTCAAGAAATTTTGCGGAGTCCTCGAAACCACCTTCAAGGAACTTTGCCAAAGACTTATTGTGTGCTGCCTCAAGGTGCATTTCAGTTCGGTAATTTCTCCAAACTTTGCGATTCTCCCCGTAGCCAGCATTTACTGTTAGCGCATATTCGTCAATCCCAATACCGCGCGCGTCCACAATTTCCACATTTCTGCGAACGATTCCCTTGATTGCCGAGGTGAACGAACTCTGGATAAGTTCTTCAGAATTTTTAAATCTTGGATAGACCGTGCCGGTGGACACTCTGGCGCGGCGTGCAATTCTCGTCATCGACGCCGCTGCCACACCGGAAGATGCGATAACTTCTATCGCCGCCATGGTGAGAGTTGATTCCACGGAATCGTCTTCCAGGGTTAGCCCAGCCATCGGTGGAAGTAGTTCTGGAGAGACTACTCCTAAGCCTTTTGCGAAAGACTCTTCCATCACATCTTCTGGAAGGTTTAGATAGCCGGCAATTGGAGCGCCTAGTTCTGCCTTAGGGGTAACTCTTTTGGCGAGCTTGTAGCCCAGCTTAAAACCGAGTTGCCAAACCATTCTTTGTGCAGTAATCGAACTGCCTCCGGCCTGCTGCTTCCACCAGCGCTCAAAATCTGGTTGAACCACTTCGAAAACTTCAGGAATTCTTACACTTGCCGAAAAAATTTCGAGGACGACCTGATCAATATGTTCAGAAACTTTAGCTGTTTCGTCTACCTGATATTGGAGCCATTCTTGCCCAAATCTAAGCCAGACTTCGGCATAGAAGCCACTCATGTCGCCGAAGTAGGTATAAAAGGTTGGTCGCGATACTCCCGAAGCGGTCGCAACATCGGAAACGCTGGTGTGGTCTATCCCTTTTTCAGCAACTGCAGAGATGCCAGCGAGTAAAAGCTCGTCGAAGGACGCACGCTTTTTGACTTTTCCGCTGAGTGGATGCACAACATTGATGCTATTCGAGATTTTTGACACTGTAAAGAATCCCAATTCCACCTAAAGGTCGGTTTGCTTTGTAATTTCTTGGCTTACTGCTCGAATTTTATCTTACAATGGCAAATAGAAAAAACTCGATCAGGAGAATGCTTAGTACCATGCGATTTGCTAGCTTCCAGCAACTAAAGAAAAACCTCCTCATCGGTTTACTTGCAGTCGTCGTTGGTTCCTCATCGTTACTGGCACCCCAAAGTGCTGAAGCCGCCACAACCCTTGACCCAACCGTCTGCTCGGCAACCATAGACAACAACCCGGCCAACCCAAGCAGCTCCCCCATAGTTAAGAATGATGTCGGCGGGGCATACATCGGGGTCTCCACCAACAAGGTTTTGAACAGCGACGAAGACTCTACCGCCCTACTTCCACTGCCTTTCAAGCTTGACCCAACCAGCACCGACAACTGGAGTGCAAGAGCCGAAGCCAACGGAGCAGTATCTTTTGACACCTCGCCAGATCGTGCCGGTTGGATGTGGACCCCGAACACCACCTTCAACCTACTTTTAGCGGACCTCGACTCATCGAGTAGCGGCGGCGTTTATCTGGACACCTGCGTATTCACAATCAACGGCCAGCAATACGATGGCGTCTCGGCAACCTGGGCAGATGTGCCTTTCTATCGGGATGCCGCCACGATTAACGCCCAGTTGATAGTGCTGAAAACATCGGATAGCGAATTGACTGTTATCCGCAACTATCAAAGTGTTGCGGCTCCAGTTAGTGCTGGTCTTCTGGGTATCGACACTTTTACTGATAACGCGATAGAAGCCTTCCTGCGGCTCGAGTCGAACAATGTGGTTGATGGCCCAGACGTGACTTCAGATTTCATGGCTGGCAGTGGTTCAACCTTCGACACTTCATATAAAGCAGAGTTATTTGATCAAGGGCCGAATGCACTTAGTTCGAACTGGAGTGCCGGAACCACCCAAACCGGCCGCTACATAAAAACCTTTCCAACCGGAATTCAAGCGACACCTGCCGGTGCTTGCCACTCGGGTGTTACCAAGAACTTCAAAGTAACCTACTCGGCACCGCGCGTTTACGCGGTTGATCCAAGCTTTACGAACGTTGCCACCGAAACCTTCGATACCTACACCGCGGGCAACACTCTGAATGGCGGGGAAATCACGCCGGTGGGCACCTTCAAGGGATACCTGACCATCTACCCCGCTGGGCCACTTATCGGAGCCGGTGG
>JALQVK010000160.1 GCA_023260375.1 Rhodoluna sp.
AATGACATTTTAATTAGAACAAACATATTTTTAAATATTTATTTAAATTATTTTAATCTTATCTAAATATTCTATTTTCACCACTACTAGTATGATGAATTATCCAAGCTATTAACCCAATAGTTACATCAACTGTTAAAGGAATCCAAACGGTCCATAATTCCACCGTGGCCAGGTAATAGTGACGACATATCCTTAATGCCCAAGTCACGTTTAATAAGTGATTCGGCTAAGTCACCAAAGACCGCGGCCAAAATAAGGATTCCGGCCAGGATTAGTCCGGCCCACCAGGGCTTATGAGCCACAAAAACCACAAGAGCCACGCTAGAGGTAACGCCGGCAATTATCGATGCCAGAAGGCCTTCCCAGGTCTTTTTGGGGCTTACGCCGGGTGCTAGCTTGTGCTTTCCAAGTTTGCGGCCAACCAAGTAGCCAAAAGTATCAATAAGTGCCACCGGAACCACAAAGCAAAGTACCCATGCGGCATCGTGTTTAAGCAGCAAGATCGAGAAGGAAAGAGTCAACGGTAGGTAAATAATTACAAAAGCCGCAGCTGCGAGGTCCCGAATGGTTTCCGAGAAGGTTTGCTCAACACTGCGACGCTTCTCCCAAAGAATGTGAACTAGACGCCAAATCATGAGCGCCACCGAAGTTGCCAGGGTGAATCCCCATTGTCCTTGAACGCCCCAGATATAGGTTGCGGGCATGATCAACACCGAACCAACCACCGCCGGAACGCGCGGAACGTACCAAGATTTTTGACGAAGCGCAGTAGCTAATTCCCAAGCACCAAAACCGATTGCCGCAGCCACCAAAACGATGAACAGCTCTTTCACAATCAGAATTGAGAGTAAAAACGCGGCACCCAAAAGCAGCCCGTAAAAAACGGACTTCGATAGGCTGCGACCGCCGTCTTGACTCTTTTCCTTAGCCACTAGACCTCGAGAAGTTCGGCTTCCTTGCGCTTTAGTGCATCGTCGATTGCATCAACGTGTGACTTGGTAAGCGAATCTAGTTCCTTTTCGGCACGAGCTAGGTCGTCTTCACCGGCGCCGCCGTCTTTCTTCAGGGCAGCCAGGTCGTCGTTACCCTTGCGGCGAATGTTGCGAATCGAAACGCGTGCGTCCTCTGCCTTGGCCTTTACCAGCTTGACGTATTCCTTACGACGCTCTTCGGTTAGGTCTGGAAGCGAAGCGCGAATGCTGTTTCCGTCGTTGTTTACGGTTGCTCCCAGGTTTGGCTCATCTCGGATGGCCTTCTCAATGGCGATTAGCGCGCTCTTGTCGTAAGGAGTGATGTTTAGGGTTCGAGCCTCAAGGTTCTGCATCGAGCAGAGCTGGCCAAGCGGCGTTCCGGTGCCGTAGTAGTCAACCATGATCTTCTGGAACATGGCAGGGTTGGCGCGGCCGGTACGTACCGACGAGAAGTCGTCCTTGGCAGCTTCAACGGCTTTAGCCATCTTGTCTTTGGTGGTCGAAATGATTTCCGAAATCAATTGAATCTCCTTGTTTAAAAAGTCTTAGGCCGAAACGTAGGTTCCGATTGCCTTGCCCTTGATGGCGTCGGTGATGTTGTTCTTCCCCTGCATGCCGAAGACTCGCATCGGCATCTGGTTGTCCATGCAAAGGCTGAACGCGGTAGCGTCAACCACCTTCAAGCCCTGAACCAGAGCCTCCTGGTAGCTGATCTTCTCGAGACGCTTGGCCTTCGGGTCTTTCTTAGGGTCGGCTGAGTAAACGCCGTCTACACCGTTCTTGGCAACCAAAACCTCATCGGCCTTGATCTCAAGGGCACGCTGAGCTGCGACGGTGTCCGTTGAGAAGTACGGCATACCGGCACCAGCACCGAAAATTACAACGCGACCCTTTTCAAGGTGACGAATTGCACGAAGCGGAATGTAAGGCTCGGTGACCTGAGCCATAGTTATCGCCGACTGAACGCGGGTGTCAACTCCGGCTTGTTCCAGGAAGTCTTGAAGAGCCAGTGCGTTCATAACGGTACCGAGCATTCCCATGTAGTCGGCTCGCGAACGGTCCATGCCACGTTGCGAAAGTTCGGCGCCGCGGAAAAAGTTACCGCCACCAACCACAATTGCGATCTCGGTGGTTTTCGCTCCTTCGGCGATTTCTTTTGCAAAGGCTGCAACGTAGTCGGGATTCACTCCAAGAGTGCCTCCACCGAACGCCTCACCCGAAAGTTTCAATAAAACTCGACGCTTGTGTGCCATGGCTTCCTCCTACATCCATCCTATTCGGGCAAAGGAAAAGGCCCGACCGATTTGGCCGAGCCTTGTCCATAATTTTGTGTTTAGGCGCCTACGCGGAAACGTACGAACGCTGCGACTTCAAGACCGGCGTTCTCAAGAACCTTGGCAACCGACAACTTGTTGTCCTTTGCAAAGTCCTGCTCAAGAAGCACGTTCTCCTTGAAGAAGCCGGTTACGCGGCCTTCAACGATCTTGGCAAGGGCAGCTTCTGGCTTACCCTCGTTGCGAGCGGTTTCCTCGGCGATACGACGCTCGGTTGCAACAACCTCGGCGTCAACTTCGTCGCGGGTTAGGTGGTTTGGCGAGAACGCTGCGATGTGAACTGCAACATCGTGCGCGGTCTCGTCGTCGTTACCTGAGTAAGCAACTAGAACGCCAACCTGTGGAGGTAGGTCCTTGCTGGTGCGGTGTAGGTAAGCGTCAACCTTTGCGCCCTCAACGGTAGCAACACGGCGAAGTTCAACCTTCTCGCCCATGATTGCTGCTTCGTCGTTGATTGCATCGGCAACCGACTTGCCACC
>JALQVK010000199.1 GCA_023260375.1 Rhodoluna sp.
AGGATGTCAAGCAAAACCAACATCCTGCGCAGTCGCCTCGCAATGATCGCGACCGCAGGACTAACCGGTGCTTTGCTAGTTGGATCACCATTAGCAGCTAGCGCCTCACCGACCGTAGTCGACTATGCAAGCACCAATGCTGCCGACTACTCATCAGTACTAATGCACACCGGTGGCGGCGGAGGAACCGACTGGGCTCCTTGGACCGACGCCGCTGGCCTAAACGCTCCTTGGGTGACTGGTTCAGCCAACTGGAACGGCCGTGCAGGTTGGGCAGATCACAACTGGGCAGTCCAGGATGACGGTTCCGGTAACAACGCTCTATGGGTTCAGAAGGCTCAGGCAGCTGCTGGTAGCTCAGGTATCCAGGTAGCCAAGGTTGCCAACGGATCTTCCCTAATCTCAAGCGCAAACAAGGTAATCACCGTCAAGGTAAAAGCTGCTGACGCAAACGTGCCAGTTGAAGCATCTCTATCCGACACCTATGGTGGCAACGTTCTGAAGGCAACTGCAACAATCGCAACTGCCAACGAATACAACACCTTGTCATTCAACTTTGCTAGCCCAACCAGCGGTTCATACATCGCAAACTTCAGCTACACCAACCTTTCGCTTGTTTTCGACCCAGAAAACGCAATTGCTGGAGTTGGCCACGACGACTGGGGTCAGGGTGGCGCTAGCGCTACAAACTCAAAGGTCTACATCATGGACGACCTAACCTACACAGTGGTAACCGGCGCAGACACCCCTCCGGGTCCAGATGTACCTCACCTACTAACCTTTGAAGATGCCGACACCCTTGGTGCTCTTGCAGCCGGTGCTGCATCTGACGCAAAGTGGTCTGGAAGCTTCGGTAGTGGCGGTTCGGGCATTGCCCTTCCACCGGTAAAGCGCACTGGTAAGGCACTTGAGTTCAACAAGGTAGGCGGCGACGCATGGACCGGTCTGAACTTTGTTGCAGCGCCAGCTGGTGAAGTAATCACCAGCGCTCTATACAAGAACATCTCGTTCGACTACTACTCACCACTGACTGCACTAACCCCAGTGTCAATCAAGTTGATTGCATCTGACAACAGCGCAGTTCGTGCAGCATTCAAGGCCAAGAAGGGATGGCAGACCTTCACAGTCGACATGTCAACCCTGACTGGAGTCAACGGTGTTTGGAGTGCGGACAAGCTTTACACCAAGCTAGTTCTTTACCCAAACTGGGCTGACGCAGACATCCTGCCTGCAGGAGTCTCAAACCCAACCACTCCGATCACCAGCACGAAGTTCTACATCGACAACGTGTCTTTCAACGGATTCGCACTACCAACCAAGACCGGTACTCCAACTAAGACTGGAACCGCAAAGGTTGGACAGGTGCTAACCGCTGGTGGCATCACGTTCTCGGGTAACCGCATCACTCGTGCAATCAAGTGGTACCGCTGCACCGTACAGGGCAAGACCGTAAAGGCCACTGCCCCAGTAGCAGCCGACAAGTGTGCAGTAATCGCTGGTGCAACCGGCGAGACCTACACCTTGGTAGCAGCCGACAAGGGCAAGTACATTCGTGTAGCCCTATCAGCGACCACAGCCGCTGGTACCGTAACTGCACTAACTACCTCGACCTCCAAAGTAGGTTAGTTAATCAGATAAAGATGTTGGCCCCCAGGATTCCTGGGGGCCAACATTCATTTAACGCTTATTGACGAAGGAACACTTCGCCCTGGTTGTCCAACTTCCAAGCACGAACATAGTCGATCTGCATTTGGCTCTGAGTCCAGCCCGTCCAGTCGCCACCAAAGTCTCCGGTGGCATTGTTCAGAATGAGGAAGAACGGATTGTTGAAGCTCCAATACTGGGAGCGAATCGTTGAGCTGGTGAAGGTTTTGAAGACCTGGCGGTCAACCAAAAGGTCAATCCGGTTTGGTGTCCAGGCCATTCCATAGGTGTGATATTCGGCCGAGTAGTCGGCTCCGAAGGTTTCGCCATAGTCGTAGGTGTGGTTACCGCAGCAATCGTTCGCTACACCGTTGGTTGAGTAGTGGATGGCTCCAGAGTTACGGGTTGGTGTGTTGCGTCCCTGCTCGGCAATGTCGATCTCGCCAGAGAGTGGCCAAGATACCGACGTGATGTTTTCGCCGAGCATCCAGAAAGCTGGCCAGTTTCGACCGCCGGCCGGCATCTTGATTCGAGTTTCGATGTAGCCGTACTTGAATGCCACCTTGCCTTGGGTGTCGAAGCGCGCACTGGTGAACTGGCAACCCGACCAAGCCTTGCAAACTCCACCAACCGGAGCAGAGTAAACGCGCTTGGTGGTGATTACAGCGTTTCCAGAAACGGTGCCATCTAGGGCGACCTCGGAAGGAAGATACCACTGTGGTTCGTTGTTGTGACAAGTTCCACCGCCGTTGCTGGCTTCCAGCCCGCAGTAACGTGCAGTCCAGTATTTTTGGTTGATTGAAGTTCCGGCGGCGCCACCGAATTCTTCGTGCCAAAGTAGGGTTCCAACCGAACGTCCCGCAAGCGCAGGGGCGGCTGGTACTACCTCTGTCCAGAGAGCGTAGAGGTTCAAATTGCTGGTAAGTCGAACTACGGCTCGGTCGGCATAGACCTTTTTGCCAGCAGCCGATTTGGCCCAACCCGCGAAGGTGTAGCCGGCAAAGCGGAAGGACACGTGAGGCAACTTGTAGCTTGAAAGCTTGGTGCTGATTACCTTGGACGCCTCACCAGATCCGTTGGCGTCGAGAGTGATCCGGTGGGTGCTGACTGCGTTCGCAGGTGCCAATCCGTTTGGCAAGGTCAGCATTAGCGTTATCGCCAGAACGATGAGCGTGGCAGTGCGTCTCATGAAACTCCCGAAGTTTTGTAGCCGCACATGTTGCGAGTTATTCGCAACGCTTTCTCTAAGGCTAACCCAGGGAAAAGAAAATCCCCGAAGAATTATCTTCGGGGATCACTTTTGGAAACCTACTTCTTCTTGCCCTTGCCCTTAGCCTTTGGCTTAGCAATGTTGCTGGCCTTGAAGACTGGCTGGCCAACGTAAACCTTGCCGTTGACGGTGGTCATGGTTGCCGAACCGGCTAGCTTGTAGCCTGCGTTTAGGTGGGCCGAGACCTTTGAGCAGAACTCGCTGTCATCAAATCCGGTTAGGAACTTATATGGCTTGTCGAAGTTGTAAACCGGTGCGGCAACAACTGCAGCCTTCGCAGCAGGCTTAGCCGCGGCTGGCTTTGCGGCAGCACGAACTGGAGCTTTAGCAGCTGGTTTTGCAGCTGGTTTAGCGGCAACTGTGCGGGTGGTGGTCTTTGCGGCAGCGGCACGTGGTGCGGCTGGCTTCTTTGCTGGTGTAGTCATATTTCAAGTTTTACACCTTAGGCGAGTTTGCCCAAAATTTTCTCGCAGTTAAATAGATGAACTTTTAGTTCACAAGGTTAACTAAAAGAGACGGTTGTGGGCGATGTCGAGCCCGCGCAGTTCGTCGTAGTTCAAAACCAAGCACTCGATGCCTCGGTCTTCCGCCAGGGTTCGCGCCTGCGGCTTGATTTCTTGCGCTGCAAAAATGCCTCGAACCGGGCGCAGTTGTGGGTCGCGGTTCAAAAGTTCTAGGTAGCGAGTGAGCTGTTCTACGCCGTCGATGTCGCCGCGCCGCTTTAGTTCGATCGCCACGGTGGCACCAGAGCCGTCCTTTGCCAAAATGTCGACCGGACCGATCGCAGTGAAATACTCGCGACGAATCAGGGTGGCCTTTTCGTCCCAGACTTCAAGGTGCTCGGCGAGCAGTTCCTGTAGGTGCGCTTCCACGCCGTCCTTGATGAGTCCCGGGTCTTCACCTAGGTGGTGTTCCAGCTCGTGCAGAATTTCGTAGATCAGCACATACAAAATGTCGGCGGTCTTCGCCTGCGATACTCGCCAAACCTCTTTAACGCCAAGCGCAGCCTGCTCTTCGTCTGGTTCCTTGACCGTGATCGTGCACGGCGGGTTCATCCAGTTCAGTGGCTTATATGAGCCCGAGTCGCTGTGAACCAAAATCGAGCCATCGCCCTTGAGCATCAGCAGTCTTGTGGCAAGCGGCAGGTGGGCCGAAAGACGACCGGCGTAGTCAACCGAACAACGGGCAATGACTAGGCGCATTTATTACTTCGACGCCTTTATCAGGTTCGCTTCGAGAGCTTCCAAACGATCGATTAGGTGA
>JALQVK010000005.1 GCA_023260375.1 Rhodoluna sp.
GTAAGCGATGTCAGTGGCAAGACCGTGGAAGAAGCTACGGCCACGCTCACCGCTCTAGGATTCACGGTTAGCGAAGTCAAGGCTCCGAGCGACACCGTTCAGATTGACACCATCATTAGCACCAATCCTCCGGCCGGCGAACATGCCGAAAAGGGTTCGAACATCGAACTGACCGTGTCCAGCGGACCTTCGCAGGTCGCCGTTCCTTCGCTGCTTGGGCTAACCGAGGCTCAGGCCAAAGATGCCTTGACTGCAGCTGGCCTCACACTTGGAACCATTACCCAGGGAACCAGTCCAACCGTTCCTCTCGGGAAGGTCATTCAGAGTACCCCTGAGGTTGGAACCTATGCGGCCGGCGGGTCAACCGTTGACCTAATCATTTCCAACGGCAAGGTGGACGTCCCAGACGTTTCCAGCATGAACATTAACCAGGCTAAGAACCAATTGAGTGGTGCCAGTGGCGGCCTAAAGGTTCTAATTGGAACTCAGGATGCCGGCTGTGCGAACAACCCACCACTTGGTTCAACCGTTCTTGGTCAGTCGATTCCTGCTGGAACCACCAAGCAGGGTTCAACAATCACCCTGTACGTATCCTGCAACGCTAACTAATTAGCGGGCTGAGCGTCTTCGACTTGGCGGCAGCTCCGGCAAGACCGATCGACTCTAGCCAGTTGCCGAGCATTTGGTAACCACCCTCGGTGAGCACGCTTTCAGGGTGGAATTGCACACCGTAAATCGGCTTGGACTTGTGACGAACACCCATGATCACGCCGCCGGCACTGGTGTCGCTCTTAATGGTCTCGGCGGTAACTTCTAAATCGTCTGGCATTGTCGATGGAACAATCGCTAGCGAGTGGTATCGAGTTGCAGTGAACGGGTGGTTGAGACCCTCAAAAATCAGAGAATCGTTGTGTTCAACCAAAGAAGTCTTTCCGTGCATCAGTTCGTCGGCTTGACGAACGGTTGCTCCCATCGCCTCGGCAATAGCCTGGTGACCCAAACAGACGCCGAACACCGGCAAATCATTTTCAAGTGCAAACTTCACAACCGGAATCGATAGTCCAGCGTCGCCAGGGGTGCCAGGACCTGGCGAAAGTAAAACTGCATCAAAGCCGCTGAGCAACTTTGGTAGTTCGTCTTCGGTCACAACGTCGTTGCGCAAAACCTCGGTGGTGGCACCGAGCTGCTGCAAGTATCCGTTTAGGGTGTAAACGAAACTGTCGTAGTTGTCTAAAACGAGGATTTTTGTCATGAGAAGTTAAGCCTAACTTCTACGAATAGAATTACTTTCATGTCTGAAAAGAATGAAGCACCAATCAAAGCTAAAAAGGTTAAGGCCCCAAAGCCAGCCAAAGTTAACCGTGACGATTTGCCAAACCCAGTTTGGTTCAAGCCAGTCATGTTTGGTTTCATGCTGCTCGGCCTAGTCTGGATCCTTACCTTCTACATTTCTTCGATGGTTTGGCCGCTTGGCTCAGGCTGGGACAAGATTCTGCCGGTTCTAAACCTTGGCAACGGCAACATTGTGGTTGGATTTGGCCTACTAATGGTCGGCTTCTTCATGACCACTCGCTGGAAGTAATTTACTTTCTACGCTGGGTGTAATACCAAGCGACCGCTGCACCTGCAGCCAGACCACCAATGTGCGCCGAAATGGCGATGTGCGGGTTGGTAAACCCGATAAAAATGTTTAGGCCGATCAGCACGAGCATTTGTGATGACCGGTAACCCATGGCTCGCATAATGATGAAGTAAGCGCCCATCAGTCCAAAAATACCCCCGGATGCACCAACAGCTACTCCTGCGGGATCAGCGAACACAAAGGCAATCGAGCCACCAAGAATCGACAGCAGGTAAAGCAAAAGGAACTTCTTGGTTCCCAAATAGTTTTCAACGGCCTCGCCGAAAATCCAGAGCGAGTACATATTGACCGCGATGTGCAACCAATCGGCATGGGCAAAACCAGTGGTCAGTAGTGTCCATGGGGTCGCCAGAACATTAGGCGGATAAAGTGCTAGCAGTGCCGTAACTACGTTCCCGGAAGTCTGTTGTGCCAAGAAAACCAAAACGTTGATACCAATCAACGTCTTGGTCAGTTTGCCTCGACCCGAGAACGAGTTACGCCACTGACTCATAAAAATTAGACGGTTTCGATGTCTACAGAAACGATTTCTACGTCGTCCAATGGGCGGTCATTGCGGTCGGTAGCAACCTGAGCAATCTTGTCGACTACCTTCTTGCTAACCTCGTCGGCAACCTCACCAAAGATGGTGTGCTTTCCCCAAAGGAATTCGGTTGGAACTACCGTGATGAAGAACTGTGAACCGTTGGTTCCCTGACCGTTGCGAACTCCGGCGTTAGCCATGGCTAGCTTGTAAGGGGTGTCGTAGTGAAGCTCGCCGTGAGGCTCGTCGTTGAACTGGTAGCCTGGGCCACCCATTCCGGTACCGGTTGGGTCGCCGCCCTGGATCATGAATCCGTCGATGATGCGGTGAAAGATAACGCCGTTGTAGAACGGCTTTCCGGTCTTGGTGCCGTTCGCTAGCTCAACAAAGTTGGTAACGGTGACAGGCGCGTGGCTACCGAAAAGGTTTAGCTTGATGGCGCCGTGGTTGGTGTGCAAAGTTGCTACGTGAGTGTGTACAGTCATGCTTCTATTCTCGCAGACCATCCGAAGCTTACAAAGGTAGGCTGGAAGGATGCACATCGCTATGTTCTTGGATCAACACCCAAGGTCACTCGGGGGGATTCAGACCTCTGCGATGCTTCAAAAGAAGTATTTAGAGAAACTGGGTCATAAGGTGACCTTTGTTTCTCCTTCTTCAGGTAAGCGCCTAATCGAGAAAGGCTTTTTCACCCTGCCTTCTTGGCCGCTGACCTACAACTGGGAATTTTCTTTTACGGCAAACCTGCGACGATCTCGCAAGCGTCTCGACCGTAGCCAACGACGACGTCACGACAAGTTCGACATCGTGCACATTCACGCCGACATGTGGAGTGCCATCATCGGTCTAGGCTTTGCTCAGCGAAACCACTTACCGGTGGTTATGACCAGCCATTTCAACCTGGCTAAGGGCACCCAAGAGGTCATCGGAAAGTACCCGTCCAAGTTTTTGTTCTGGTTGCTTAGCCGTGAGTTCCTAAAGCACCTAAAGCTTTCTCTGAAAAACACCACCACCGATGCTTGGCGTTACATTCAATTGATCACCAACGAAGCCGACGTCATCTTGGTGCCGTCGGGCCATTTCGGCCGCGACCTCAAGGCGCATGGTGTTACTTCCGAGTTGCGTGTGATGCACAACGGTGTCGATGACGAGCGAATTGAGTCCACTCTCGCGAGCATCAAGGACGAACCACATCACACCGACAAGAAAGTGCACCTGGTTTGGGCCGGGCGTTTTCAGCACGAGAAGCGACTGCTCGAATTTATTGAGGCACTAAACCTCGCAAAGTTAGATGATGTCGTGGTTGATGTCTATGGGCGTGGGCCGCTTTGGAGGAAAGCCGAAGAACTAATCAAGGACTACGACTTAGGGCATCAGGTTTTTCTTCGAGGTCGTTCAGCGCACGCTCGAATGTTGCAGCATTTCGCTAAGGCAGACGCCCTGGTTCAAACTTCCGTTGGCTTTGAAACTCAGGGCATGACCGTGTTCGAGGCTGCTGCCGTAGGAACGCCGAGCATTCTGTGCGACACCAACATCGCGGAAGAATTCGACGAAGGCTCACACTGGGTCGTGAAGAACGACTCAATCGAGGCTTTGGCAAAGACGTTGAAAACGGCCGTGACCGACATTCGTAAGGGTGACCGTCGTGGCGACGCACTCGTTGGAAACGAACTGCTACTTCAAAGCAGTTTGACGAAGCGGGCAGTTGCAATTTACGAGGAACTAATTGCAAAAGGCGGCAAGTACACTCGCTAGGCCTAAAGGGGTAAATTTGTTCTGATGCACATTCTCTTCTTCGCCGACCACCACCCTGATTCTCTCGGTGGTGTTCAAACCAGCATTATGCTCCAAAAGAAGTTTTTGGAGCGCGCTGGTCACACCGTTACGGTGGTGGTTAGTCGACGGTTCCGTCGCAATCGCCGGTTAGAAGGAATGATCGAAGTGCCAGCGCTGCCGATTCCACCAACCGGTGCCTATTCAATTGAGCCTTCGCTGAAGCTTGCCTACCGAACCGTTCAACGCAAACTCGCCAAGATGGCTCTGCCGGTTGACATCGTCCACATTCAGGCCGACATGTGGGGAGCTATTTTGGGTGCCGCTTGGGCGAAAGACCACGGGCTTCCGCTGGTACAAACGGTTCACACCAATCTCGAGGTTGGAATTTCTCACACCTTCGGAAAAACTGCCACTCAGCGTGTAGCCCAGGTTATGAACGCTTGGGCCGCTTCGATGCTGGATCATGAGATGCCAAAGAACAGCAAAGACATTTGGGCTTTCAAAGAGCAAATCAGTCGCCATGCCAACTTTGTCACTTCTCCCTCTGGCCACTTCGCGCGAGAGCTGATCAAACACCATGTGGTCGAGAATGCGTTGGTTTTCCCGAACGGTGTGGACGACGACGTGGTGGAAGGAATTCACCCGGTCGTTCACGAAAACCAGGAACGTCAACTCGATTTCGTCTGGGCCGGTCGCTTGAGTGGAGAAAAGCGCATCACCGAATTTATTGGCGCCTTCCACACCGCCAACCTAAAGAATGTGCACCTGAACATTTATGGCTCAGGTCAACTCGAAGCGAAGGTGCGTTTAGTGTTGGTGCAACTCGGTTTGAGCGACCGAGCGAGCTTTCACGGGCGCCTTCCACACCGCGACCTAGTTGCAAGATTTGCAAGCGCCGACTTGGTTGCCCAGAGTTCAGTCGGTTTCGAAACCCAGGGCATGACCGTTTACGAAGCGATTGCCGTTGGCACGCCAGTTCTCGTTGCCGACCCAAAAATTGCCGCAGAACTTCCTGAAGCCAACGTCTGGTTGTCAAAAACACCTAGCGTGGACGATATGGCACGAGCATTATCGAGAGCCGCGAAAGACATTCGCTCTGGAAATACCAAGCGAGCTTTAGACACTGGTGATTGGTCGGTACTGCAGAGCCAAATCACCGCGAAAATGGTTGACATTTATGAGAAGGCGATCAAGCAGGGGCCGAAGGCTTGATTCGCATTCATAGAGGCTGGTGGATCGCTGCCGTAACCTTCCTCACCCTGATCTCTGCTGCAGCCTTCCGTTCAACCACTTCTCCGATGTTGATGCCGCTCGAAATGCAATTCGGCTGGACCCGTTCACTTACCTCTTCGGCTCTTTCGCTGAACCTAATCTTCTATGGTCTAACCGCTCCATTTGCTGCAACGCTGATGGCTCGTTTTGGGGTTCGACAGGTTGTGGTTTTCGCCCTTGGACTTGTGGCTGCCGGTTCTGGTCTTACCATTTGGATGACCGAACCTTGGCAGCTCTTTCTCTACTGGGGTGTCTTTGTAGGTTTTGGTACCGGTTGTCTGGCACTCGTGTTTGCATCCATGGTTGCGAATCGTTGGTTTCACAAACATCGCAGCCTGGTTACCGGCATCTTTTCAGCCGCCTACGCCACCGGCCAACTGGTTTTCCTTCCGCTGATTACCAATCTGACGGAAACCGTTGGATGGAGATCTGGCGCTTTGGTTGTGGCGGCCTTTTCGCTCTCAATCGCACCAATCTTTTGGGTTGTTTACCGCGAGCATCCTCGCGACGTGAACACTTTCCCAGTTGGGGCTAGCGAACACACCAAGGACGACGCCAAGCAGGCGGTCACGGTTCGAGACAATTTCAGAATCCTTTTCGCGGCTGGTAAGCGCATGCCGTTCTGGATTCTGGCCGGCACCTTCTTCGTTTGCGGATGGACCACCAATGGACTAATCGGTGCTCACTTTATCCCG
>JALQVK010000058.1 GCA_023260375.1 Rhodoluna sp.
GTCGATCGAAAGACCGAGGGGTTTCATCTGATCACGCATTTGTTTGATATTATTGTATGTCCAATCTTTCGGATGGCCTCCGCTCGCCATAGCGGCATTTTCTGCTGGCATTCCAAAGGCGTCCCAGCCCATCGGGTGCAGCACATTATACCCTGTACTCATTTTGTAGCGCGCAATCACGTCGCCCATTGTGTAATTGCGTACATGCCCGATATGCAGTTTCCCTGAAGGGTAGGGAAACATTTCCAACACATAGTATTTGGGCCGCGTTTCATCGCGCTCGGCCTTAAATACACCAGCCTCGTTCCAAGCTTTTTGCCATTTTGGCTCAATCTCAGCAGCAGAATAGCGTGCCATTTCAAGCGTCCCCTTATGCAACGTTTTGCAAGGTGATAAGCGTATTAGACCGAAGGGTCCAGAGGCATATAACCAACATTTCTCGGTTATGTCAGCCTTTCCTGAAATGGAAGGCCGGATTGATAACGCTACCGATACTTTGGAGGATTAACATGAGCAATCTTGAGACATACCATGATCCTGATCGCGCAGGATTGAATGACGAACATCTGGACAACACCTATCTGGCCGAGGCTTTTCCCAATGCTGATAGTCCCGCCGAACTGTACCGTCAGGTTTATAAGTGGACTGCTTGCGGTGCATATCTCAGCGTACGCATTAATTATTTTGAAACCATCGAGCCGGACGGTTTCCATGATTACCCTTCAGACGTTGAACGGTCTGAATGGGTTCACTGCGGCGAGCTGCACAAGCTTGGAACATGGAAAGACCTCGATGAGAAAGGCATTCTGATAACCGCACTATTGGTCGGTTCAATTGTCGAAGGCGTGGACTATGGTACGGACGATATCGAACTTGAGATAAACCAAACCGACGAAGAACCAGACGAATTTCGCAAACGTTTTTATGCTGCGGTCGATGAAGTAGAAAACCAAGCTTCAGATATCTGGAATAACACGCATGGTTGCGAAGGTTGCGCGGCTCATTGGAGTCGCGGTTTCATACCTATTGGCAATTCCGAACAAGAGTTTCAAGCAAACACTGATTAACCGAATTCTCGATGTCATGTTTCTGCTTCCGCTTGGCATTTCAACCGTGGTGCTCGGTTTCGGTTACCTGGTTACCTTCGGTGGTTACCCGTTGCCGCTTCGAGAAACCTGGTTGGTGACCCCGCTGATTCAATCGGTAATGTCGGTGCCAATTGTGATTCGCCTGATTTACCCCGCCTTGGTTTCTGTCGAGCGCAGCCACTACGAAGCTGCTGCAACTGCCGGTGCTAACCGTTGGCAAATTTGGTGGTTTATCGAATTGCCTATGATTCGCTTTAGTGTTTACACCGCTGCCGCCTTCGCGGCATTGGTATCACTTGGAGAGTTCGGAGCGGCAAGCCTGCTCGCCTATGGAGATCAGGCAACTTTGCCAACTGTGCTCTATACGCTGATCTCAAAACCCGGTGGTGAAAACTATGGCATGGCTATGGCAGCTGGAACGCTAATCATCACCATGACCTTCGTCATAGTTTTTCTGATCAGTCGCGAAAATCTACAGGAACGCCAGCCGAAGCGAAACGGTCTCGCATAACTTCGATGGCCTCGGTGTTGCGATCCATCAAAATAAACCGGCGCTCCAACTGAGCCGCAACATAACCAGTAGTTCCAGAGCCTCCAAAGAAATCTAGGACGAGGTCGCCTGGCTTAGAAGACGCCTGAATGATGCGTCGCAAAATACCAATCGGCTTCTGGGTTGGGTAGCCGGTCTTCTCGGTACCGGTTGGCGAGACGATGGTGTGCCACCAAACATCGGTTGGAAGTTTGCCTTTGGCGATCTTCTCTGCGGTAACTAGCCCAGGTGCCATGTACGGTTCGCGGTCCACCGCGGTTGAGTCGAAGTAATACTTCTCTGGGTTCTTCACGTAAACCAGAATGGTGTCGTGTTTGGCTGGCCAGCGACTCTTCGATTTGGCACCGTAGTCGTAGGCCCAAATGATTTCATTCAAAAAGTTTTCGCGCCCGAAGAGTGCGTCCAGCAAAACCTTCGCATAATGAGCCTCGCGGTAATCGAGGTGCAGATAAAGTGTTCCGGTCTCATTGAGAAGTCGCCAAGCTTCTTCAAGTCTCGGCTCCAGAAAGCTCCAGTAATCTGCAAATTCATCGTCGTAACCAAGAACAGTGTCGCGCACGATGTCGTAGCGCTGTCCCTTGAAACCGACTCGACTACCGGTTTCGGTGCGCGTGGTGGTTGACTTGCCGCGGGTTTGGCGTCGTCCGGTGTTGAAGGGTGGGTCTATGTAAATGAGTTGCACCGACTGGTCTGGCATCGCTTTGAGATGCACCAGGTTGTCCCCAAATAGGACTAGATTTTTAGAGTCGGACACATAGAAGAGATTAACCCACATGAGCACTGAAGTAATTCACCAAGCAGACCGAAACCGCTACGCAATCTTCTTGGAAGGTGAAGAGGTTGGTGAAGCAACTTATACGCCAAAGGGTGATCGTTGGGTTTTCGACCACACTTTTGTGAACCCAGCTCATCAGGGAAAGAACCTCGCGGCAATCTTGATTCGCGAAGCTTTCGAGGACATTCGTGCCAACCAGCACGTTTTGGTTGAACCAACTTGCTCGTATGTGGTTCGCTACATGGAGAAGCGCCCTGAGACCCACGACCTTTTGGCTATTCCAATCGAGGACGCAATCGCGTTCTGCAAACTTCCGCCAAGAAACTAAATGTGGGCTTCTAGCCAGTTGGCTAGGTCGTTCAACACTTCTTCTTTATTGGTCTCGTTGTAGATTTCGTGACGAGCTCCGTCGTAAATAAAAATCACAATGTCGTCCACGCCAAGTTTGCGATAGGCATTCGCTAGTAAAACGTTGCCGCGCTCGCCCGCGAGCGAATCTTCGCTTCCGGCTTGCAACAGAATTGGAACTTTGGTGTCGATGGTCTTTTTTGGGAAGCCCATAAGTTTCAGGCTGTCCCAAATGCCAACAATCTCGGTGAAAGACTCTCCGAAGTTGAGCGGATCCTCTCGGAACTTGCGGCCGACCTCAAGGTCTCGGCTAAGCCACTCGCCGCCATTCGCATCTGGCAGATGTGCCCAACGTTTGTTGAGCTTTCCGCTGTTAATGACACCTGGAATCAGAAGCGAAGAACCGCTGAGCACAAAAGCACTTAAGTCGCTTGAGTACTTGTCGTAAAGTCGCTGGGCGAGCATCGAACCCCAGCTGTGACCGATCATCACGAGTTTTGCTCCTGGGTGCTCTGCCTTCATGAGTTCGGTTAACTGCCGAACCTCGGCTAGTACCGCATCCATTCCGCCGGGGCCCAACAGCCCCTGCTTCTTGGTGATGCCGGCCTCAACCATGCCTTTTCCGGTTTGACCATGACCGCGGTGATCGTCTGAGTAGACCGCGTAACCCAAAGAGTTGAGCTTTTTGGCGACATGGTCGTAGCGGCGGGAATGCTCGCCTATGCCGTGTACCAGCTGAACGACTGCCTTCGGGTTGGCTACTGGCCATTCCCAGAAAACGATGTCGACGCCATGGCTGTCTTTGAAATTTCTACGAAGAGGTAGGTCGGTCATACTGTGAATGTTACGCCTCAATTTGCCAAAAATCTTAAGCGCATACACACAGGTCGTTCACAGGAAACTCCCAAGTTAGTCAGGAAGTCTTACATCTATGAGCCAGACCGCACCTCAGCTAACCCTGACCCCACCGAACACTCGTGTTCGTCTAGGGGCCAAGAAACTGCTACAGCTCAAGCGTTCTCAAGACATTATTGAGACCTTTGCCTGGGCAACCGTTGTCTTCGTTGCCGCAATGTTCTTCCTGGACGGCGGTTTGGCTAAGTTTGGCAACTTGAACGACATTCTGCAGTCGACCAGCCGCCTAACTGCTCTCATCGGCACCGACCTACTTTTGATTCACACTCTGCTCGTGGCCCGAGTGCCTTGGCTAGACAAGCTTTACGGGCACGACAAGGTAACCATCGCTCACAAAAAACTTGGCAAGCCAATCCTGTACGTGATCGCAGCACACTTCCTGGCTTCGCTAGTTCAGTTCGCAATCGCCGACGGCAAGTCACTTGTTGCAGAAATGGTGAACCTATTTGTAAACGTCCCTGACATGTGGAGTGCCACGGTTGGTTTCGTCCTGATGTTGGTCGTCGTAGTTTCCTCAATCAACGCAGCCCGCAAGAAGCTCAGCTACGAAGTTTGGTACGTAATTCACCTACTTGCCTACATCTCAATCTTGGCTGCTGTCCCTCACCAGTTCTCAACCGGTTCAGACATCGCCGGCAAGCCACTACAAACCCTGTTCTGGGTTTCGCTCTACCTATTCGTTGCGCTCAACGTGGTCTGGTACCGAGCACTTGGTCCGTTGCTGCTAAACCTTGGACTTGGACTTCGAGTTTCTGCTGTGGTTCGTGAATCGAGCGACACCATCTCGATCTACCTTTCCGGTCGCGGGCTTGAGCGCCTTGGCGGACAGGCTGGTCAGTTCTACATGCTTCGCATCATGAACAAAGAAAACTGGGACAAGCCACACCCATTCTCGATTTCGGCAGCGCCAAACAACCGTTTTATTCGCTTCACCATCGGTGACCGCGGCGACTTCACCTCACAGCTACCAGACCTCAAAGTTGGAACACGCGTCTTCCTTGAAGGCCCTTACGGTGTTTTCACCGAAGAGCGTCGCACCAAGGAAAAGGTCACCCTAATTTGTGCCGGTGTCGGAGCACCTCCAATTCGCGCCCTCGCTGAGTCGATGGCAGCTCGTCCTGGCGACATCACGATCATCTACCGCGTTCGCAGCTACGAAGACGCAGCTCTACTAAGCGAAATCGAGCAGGTTGCTCGTCACCGTGGATTCCGCCTACACGTACTTTCGGGTAAGCGCGGCTCGGCTAACTCTTGGCTACCTGGTCACCTTAACGATGTTCCAGATCACGCACGTCTAATCGAAATGAACCCACACATTTCCGAGTCCGATGTTTACATCTGCGGTCCTGGCCCATGGACTCACGCAGTTGAAAAGTCACTAAAGCGAGTTGGCACCCCCGCCACTCAGATTCACGCAGAGGAGTTCGCCTGGTGAGAAGCGCAACTAAAACTTTCGTAGGCCTAGCCGGTATCGGTGTCCTAGTAGCAACCGCAAAGCTAGGTCTCCCAGTCACCACAGCAAATGCAGCCACCGTATCGGTTGCAACTACTACCGACACCAGTTCTTCACAGACCGCAACTAACACCGACACCACCGCGTCTACCAGCACGACTGCAACAACTAGCACCACGACTAAGACCGCTACGAAAACCACCACCAAGAAGACCACCAAGGCCAGCACCTCAACTTCTTCTGGCAGTGGCACTTCAACAGCAACTCCAACACCTACCCCAACTCCGACACCTACCCCAACTCCAGCTGCCGCGAATTCTGGAACCAAACAGGGTCAGGCATATGAGCAGGTCTTTGGTTCTAACATCACCATCTCTGTCACTAAATCAAATGGCAAAATTACCGAAGTTACCTGCATCGACTGCAATGCAACCCACGGCTACAGCAGGGCATTTCCAGCACTAGTCCAAGCCACACTAGCTGCTAATGGAACTAACTACGGCACACAGGGTAACGCTACCTACACAACAATCGCCTTCAAAAAAGCTGTAAAGGATGCCCTTGCAAAGTTCTAACCTTTACACCTTTCAGAAACCGGTCGGCGGAAAACGTAAGTACCTAAAGTCGACTATTGCAATTGCTGCACTATCTGTTGTTGGCGCAGTTGGAATTGATCTTTTCCTGAATCCAAATGCTCTCACAATCATTTTCGGTTCATCCAGCACTGGCTCAACGACAAACGCAAATGGAACCAAATCGGCAACAGGAGACCCAGTCGATTACCGATATGGAACCGTGCAGCTAAAAGTCACGAAAACTGCTGGAAAAGTAACAGCTGTTGATTTGATTCAGTCTGGAGCGACCGCCGGTCGCGAGCAAGCTTTCCCGATGCTGGTGGACGCCGCTATCAAAGCCAATGGAAGTAACTTCGGCAACGTGAGTGGGGCAACCTTCACCACAGATGCGTTCAAGCAAGCTTTTGACTCTGCTGTTGCCAAGTTGGGCTAATGCAAGAATTCAAAAGAAACGAAGAGTGCATGGGCACTGTATTCGTTTTTCACGGGAGAACCGATCACCCAGAGTTTGAATCGGTCTTGAACCTGGCCTGCGAGAAACTTCACGAAGCCGACCGAATCTTTTCCCTATACAAACCTGAATCGCCGCTGAGCCAATTGGCCCGAGGTGAAACTTCGGTTGATAAGTGTCCGCCGGTAGTAGACCACGTTTGGAACCTCTGTGAAGGGTGGGAAAAAGTTACCGGCGGTTACTTCAGCCCGTTCACTCTGCAACACACTTTTGATCCATCGGGACTTGTGAAAACCTGGGCTGCCCAGGCTGCCATCGACGTTCTGCTATCGGCTGGAATCGTGGACTTCACTCTGAATGCCGCTGGCGACATTTGGATTGGCGATGGCGTCACCAGCGACGTCGATTGGAAGATTGGAATTTCTAAGCCGGTAAGCATCGCCTCGTCTGAGGCTGGCGTCCTAGCCGTTATCAATCTCAAAGGAACCGAGTATCGTGCTTTGGCAACCAGCGGTATTGCTGAGCGAGGTAGACACATCTGGAACCCGCAGAGTGCTGAACTTGCCAATAGCGAACTGGTTCAGGTGTCGGTTTTAGCCAAAGATTTGGTCACCGCAGATGTTTGGGCAACCGCGGCCTTTGCAGAAGGTCCGCGAGCGCTAAATCGAATCGCAAAACAAGACGGCGTCGAGGCAATGTTCGTTTTCAGCGATGGAACCATCGACGGAACCGATGGTTTCGCAGAAGTTCTAAAGCACTCCGCTTAATCCCAATTGCTAGGAGCCGGCTCTTTGCCCTTTGGCAGAGCCGAATCTTCATTCCACTTAACCAACCAGGCTGGCAAGGTTGGTACTTCGCCAACCCAACCACCAGCTGCTGCCAAGACCTCGGCTGGTGAAACAATTCCCCTAGGGTTTTGAAGCCAGCGAGTCTTCACGATTGCTTTTGTGTAAATCTCACCATTTCTGGTGAACCGCTGCTCAATGAAGAAAGCGTGGTCGTCCCAGCCAATTAGTTTCGATTCGACTTCAAACAGTTTCCAAAGTTCTAGAGACTTCCGATAGGTAATGCTCACAGCGACCACCACCGGATACCAACGCTTTTTCTTGTAAATCGGCCAATACCCAGTTCTTAACAGGTGGTCGAATCGACCCAAATCCATGATCGAAAGATAGACGCCGTTGTTCATGTGCATGAAGGCATCAAGATCGGTTGGCCAAACGCGGAAGGTTCTAATTCCTACGTCGGAGTAAGTCAATTTTGATTTGAATCGCCAGCCGGTGAAGGCCCAAATCATGCGAAGCCAGAGCTTCACCAGATACTCACACGCGACTCCGGAGCCAACCAGGCTTGGTCGGTTTCCTTCACGTCGAAAGCCTCATAGAAGGCGTCGATGTTGCGAACAATCTGGTTGCACCGGAACTCCGCAGGTGCGTGAGGGTCGGTAGCCAAGCGCTGGATCATTAGTTCATCGCGCCCCTTGGTGCGCCAAGCCTGACCCCATGACAGGAACAGGCGCTGAGCGCCGGTCAAGCCGTCGATGACTGGTGCTGGTTCACCCTTCAGCGACATGAAGTAAGCCTTGTAGGCGATCGCCAAACCGCCGAGGTCGCCGATGTTTTCACCGATAGTGAAAGCACCGTTGACGCGGTGTTCGTCCGAAAGCTGCGCTGGTGAAAGCTGGTCGTACTGGTAAATCAATTCCTTGGTTAGCTTCTCGAACGACTCGCGGTCTTCCTCGGTCCACCAGCTTGAAAGGGCGCCATCGCCGTCATACTTCGAACCCTGGTCATCGAAGCCGTGACCAATCTCGTGACCAATCACTGCACCGATGGCACCGAAGTTCACAGCAGCATCGGTTTCGGGTGAGAAGAAAGGTGGCTGCAAAATTGCGGCTGGGAAGACAATCTCGTTGAAGCC
>JALQVK010000153.1 GCA_023260375.1 Rhodoluna sp.
CCAACCAAGCGTTCGGAAACCTTCACCACCGCTGAAGACTCCCAGCCATCGGTGACCATCGCAGTGTTCCAGGGTGAGCGTGAGTTCACTCGCGACAACAAGTCGCTAGGAAACTTCGACCTAACCGGAATTGCTCCAGCACCACGCGGCGTTCCACAGATTGAAGTAACCTTCGACATCGACGCGAACGGTATCGTCCACGTTTCTGCAAAGGACAAGGGCACCGGCAAGGAGCAGTCGGTCACCATCACCGGTGGCGGAAGCTTGCCAAAGGAAGACATCGAGCGCATGGTTCGCGAAGCTGAAGAGCACGCTGCCGAAGACAAGGCTCGTCGTGAGGAGCAGGAGACCCGCAACTCTGCGGAGAACTTTGCTTACTCAACCGAGAAGGTAATCAAGGACAACGACGACAAACTACCTGAGGATGTAAAGACCGAAGTTCAGGCAGACATCGATGCTTTGAAGACCGCGCTCGCGGGAGACGACATCGAGGCAGTCAAGGCTGCCAACGAGAAGCTAAACACTTCGGCCATGAAGTTGGGTGAGGCACTTGCTGCCGCCGCTCCTTCTGAGGAAGAGGCAGCAGCTGAGGGTTCGGCTTCTGACGAAGACGTAGTCGACGCTGAGGTTGTCGAAGACGAGGACGACAAGAAGTAATGTCTGACGAAAACGTAACTGGTGGCGAGACTCCGGAGGAAACCCCGGAGTCTGCCCCAGACCAACTCGATCAGGAGCTAGCCGACCTAGTTGAAGAAACCGGTCCAATCTCGAAGGAGGCTGAACTTCTAAACGACCTTCAGCGCCTTCAAGCCGAGTTCATCAACTACAAGGCTCGCGTAGAGCGCGACCGCGATCAGGCCAGAATCTTGGCTATCGCAGAAGCGTTCCGCGCACTGCTTCCAGCGCTTGACGATCTAACCCGTGCTGAAGCACACGGCGACCTAGAAGGTTCGCCGTTTGCTGCGGTGGTTACCAAGATCCGCAACGCTGGCGACAAGTTCGGGCTAGTGGCCTTTGGAGCCAAGGGCGAGAAGTTTGACCCAGAGCTACACAACGCTCTAGTTCAGACCCCATCGGCCGAGGTAACCGAGACCATCATCGCCGACGTCGTTGAGCCTGGTTACAAACTTGGAGACCGTCTACTTCGCCCAGCAATGGTCGCAGTAAACATTCCCGAATAAGAGGACAAGATGGCTAGTCAAGACTGGTTCGAAAAGGACTTCTACAAAATCCTTGGAGTTTCCAAGGACGTGACTGACGCCGAGCTTAAGAAGGTGTATCGCAAGCTCGCTCGCGAATTCCACCCAGACTCCAACCAGGGTAACGCTGCTGCCGAGGCGCGCTTCAAGGAAATCTCTGAAGCGTACTCGGTGCTAAGCGACAAAGATAGCCGAGCCGAGTACGACCAAATGCGGTTGATGGGTTCCGGTCCCCGCTTCACAGGTGGTCAAGGTTTCCCAGGCGGCGGAGCCGGTTTCCCAGGCGGAGCAGCTGGATTTGAAGATGTCTTCTCCAACCTTTTCGGTGGCGGAGGAATGGGCGGCTTTGGTGGTTTTGGCGGTCCGCAGCGCGGAGCCGACATGACCCACCGGGCAACCATCGACTTCATCGACTCGATCAAGGGCACCACCCTCAAATTGAACTTCGACCGTGGCGGCACCGTGCAGGTGAAAATTCCTGCAGGAATCGTCGACGGTCAAAAGGTGAAAGTTCGTGGCAAGGGTTCACCTTCGCACAACGGTGGCGAACCTGGCGACCTATTGGTTTCCGTGCACGTGAAGCCGCACCCGGTTTTCGTCCGCGATGGAATCAACTTGCGAGTCACCGTACCGGTGACCTTTGTTGAAGCCTCGATTGGCGCAACCAT
>JALQVK010000085.1 GCA_023260375.1 Rhodoluna sp.
GTTGTCTGGCACTCGTGTTTGCATCCATGGTTGCGAATCGTTGGTTTCACAAACATCGCAGCCTGGTTACCGGCATCTTTTCAGCCGCCTACGCCACCGGCCAACTGGTCTTTCTCCCGCTGATTACCAATCTGACCGAAACAGTTGGATGGAGATCTGGCGCTTTGGTTGTGGCGGCCTTTTCGCTTTCAATAGCTCCAATATTCTGGGTTGTTTACCGAGAGCATCCTCGCGACGTGAACACTTTCCCAGTCGGAGCGAGCGAACAGATAAAGGACGACGCCAAGCAGGCGGTCACGGTTCGAGACAATTTCAGAATCCTTTTCGCGGCTGGGAAGCGCATGCCGTTCTGGATTCTGGCCGGCACCTTCTTCGTTTGCGGATGGACCACCAATGGACTAATCGGTGCTCACTTTATCCCGGCGGCACACGATCACGGAATGCCAACCACTTTGGCAGCTGGGCTTTTGGCGGTGGTTGGGATCTTTGATTTCATCGGCACTATTGCGTCCGGTTGGTTGACCGATCGAGTGAACCCGGTAATTCTTTTGGTGATTTATTACGGTCTTCGAGGTGTGGCTCTGTTCAGCGCACCTTTTGTGCTCGGTCCGAATGTGGAACCACCGCTACTGTTCTTTGTGGTCTTCTACGGGCTCGACTGGATTGCCACAGTTCCGCCAACCGTTGAACTTTGCCGACGCTACTTTGGCCTCACCAATTCGCCGGTGGTTTACGGCTGGGTGTTTGCATCCCACATGGTCGGTGCGGCGATTGCGGCCGCCTTTGCTGGAGTAATCCGAGACGTTCAAGGCGATTATTTCATCGCTTGGATCACCGCTGCAGTGCTCTGTTTGGTCGCCAGCGGTTCGGTTCTATTACTTAAGCCCAACCCGACTTTGGCTAAATAGTTCTCGGAGGCTCTCCCGCGCGCTCGGGTGAGCAGCCTTCTCAATCAAGTTGGTGGCCTGCTCGCTGGCGCTAGTGCCAAAACATTCGGCGACTCCCTGTTCCGTGACCACAAAGCTGTGCTGGAAGCTGGTCACCGGCTCGGTCAACCGGTGAACGATGTTCGAGTTGTTGGTCTTCTCATGCCAAGAAGGCAGCGCCATAAATGAAGCACCTCCTGGCGAGTGCAAAGCACCGACTATGAAATCGGTTGAACCACCGAAACCGGAATATGGCTGACCGGCCACATATGACGCGTTCGCCTGGTCGGCTAAATCTACCTGCAATGCGGCGTTGATGCTGACCATTCTCGACTGCATCGAGATGACCCCTGGATCATTAGTCACTTCGGTCCTGCGCATGTGAACTCGCTCGTTTAGATTCACCCAGTCATATAGGTTTCTAGAGCCAAAGAGGAAAGAGGCAGTGAGGGTTGAGTCTGGGTCAATCGCTCCGGTTTGAGCTAAGCCGAGAACACCGTCGCTGAACATCTCAGACCAAATTTGTAATCCCCGATGTTTTTGCATCGACGCAATGACTGCGTTGGGAATCGCTCCAATGCCCAATTGCAATGTTGAACCATCAACCACTCGCCTTGCTATGAGCGAACCAATCTCGAGCGAAGTGTCGTTCAAAGGAATGTTTGGTGCCTCGGTTAGTTCCTCTTCCACTTCGATTAGATAGTCAATGTCGTCCAAGGAAATTTCTGCATCGCCAAAGGTATAAGGCATTCGCGGGTTGGCCTGAACTATTACCAATCCGCCATTTTTCCTAGCAGCCTCAATTGCCGCCGGAAGAATATTGACTTCGACGCCCAGCGAAATTTTCCCATCGCGCACGGCCGAACCGTGAAGTAAAACCAGGTCTGGCTGGTAGTGGTTTGCAAGGAGGATTGGAACTAGAGAAAGCCGGGAAGGAATGTAATTCAGCCTTTGGCTTCTTCGCATTCCAGGCCCTAGAAAGGGTGACTCGTAGGTTACGCCCGCCCGGTTGGGGATGTCTTCTTGAGCTCCGAGCATAAAAAGTCGGAATTCCGAGACGTGCGCGTCGGTAAGTTCAAGTAGAGCCTTTGGTGTTGCAAAATTGCCTGAAGCCACGGCTCTTATTCCGGCCGGAAGGGCCTCTAAGACCCTGCCCAAATGTTCCGCGGTTACCCTCTGCACAATGCCAATCTACCCTGCGTAAACTATTCGAATGACTACCTTGGCAACTGTAAACCTACGCAATTGGCACCGAACCATTTTGGTGTTTTTCTCCGTGATTGGTTTGACCGGTGCCTCGCTGATGGTTCGTTTGCCACAGGTGCGCGACCTACTCCAAGTAAGCAATGGAACTCTCGGGCTGATTTTGGTCGCCGGCTCAATTGGAGCCATGAGTGGCCTTTTGTATGTTGGCAAGTTTGTGGCACATTATGGAACAAAGCGCGCGGCGATTGTCGGCATGACCGTCTGGGTTGCCGGAATGATCATCGCGGCGATTGGTCTGGCCTTTGGAAACGCGATCGTATTCGCAATCGGAAACTTTTTTGGTGGTGTCGGCGGTGGCATGACCGATGTTGCTATCAACGTCGACGGTTCGGCTATTGAACAGCAACTAGGACGAGCAGCTATGCCGAAGATGCACGCGGCTTTCTCGATTGGTGCCCTGGTTGGTGCCGGGCTCGGAACTTTGGCCATCCAGTTCAACATGAGTGTGGCACTGCAAGTTGGCCTCTTGGCTAGCCTGAGCTACCTCTTACCAATTTTGAACTTGAGACACTTACCTAACGACAACGGTCTCCACACCGAAGAAGAGAAGGCCGGTAACTCGGAACCAATCTTCAGCAAAATCGTTGTGCTACTGGGTCTAGGTATTTTCGGTATGACTCTTGCCGAAGGTGCATCAAACGACTGGCTCGCAATTGGTTTGGTAGACGGCTACAAAGCAGATCCAACCAGCGCGGGAATTGGTTACGCAATCTTGGTGGCCTCTATGACCATCGTTCGTTTCTTTGGCGGTCCGCTAACCGACCGGTTTGGCAAAGCGCTGACCCTTCGACTAACCGGCGTCCTAGGAATACTTGGTCTAAT
>JALQVK010000166.1 GCA_023260375.1 Rhodoluna sp.
CTGAAGGCTGGCCCGAAGACGGGGCACGAGATCGTTGCTGCATTGGCAGAGCTGAGCGCAAAGCCAACCGCAGGCAGTGTTTACCCTCTTTTGGAAAGCTTGTTAGATGAAGGTTTGGTCAGCGTTGCTGTTAAGAAAGACCGAAAGGTTTACTCGATCTCTGAGGCTGGTTCCAAACTGCTGTCGAACACTCCAGAACCAGAAGAGACACTGCATGAATCGCAAGAATCCACATGGGCGCCTAAGTGGGTCGATGTTCGAGGTGTCGTGCCTGTGGCGGCCGCTCGCCTTGCCAAGGTGAGTCTGGAAGTTTCACAATATGGAACCAAGGAGCAACAGGAGCAGGCCGCTGAGGCAATCGATGAAGCACGCCGCCGAATTCACGAAATCCTTTCTGAGAAGTAATTTTGAAGGCACGTTATCGTCGCATTCTGCGCTTCGCAGCTCTCGCACTTTTACAAACCTGGTGGTTTGAACTAGCTCTGCCAAAGTTTGGTTTAAAGCGATTCGTTGCCAGGGGCCGGCTAAACCGTTTCAAGAAACTGGCTCGCAAGTTTGGTGTGCTGGCGCTCGATCTGGGTGGACTCATCATCAAGGCTGGGCAGTTTGCTTCATCGCGTTTGGATGTGCTGCCTGAGGCAATCACGTCAGAACTTGAATCACTGCAAGATGAGGTTAGCCCGGTACCGTTCGAAAGAATTCGACCACAGCTTGAAAGTGAACTGGGCTTGGGCCTAGACATCGCCTTCGCCTCATTTGACTCAACCCCAATCGCATCGGCTTCGCTCGGGCAGGTTTATCGCGCCGAGTTGTCGGAAAGCCTTGCCAGCGACTTGGGTGGTGCCAAGGTTGTGGTGAAGGCGCTTCGTCCGGGCATTGAAGAGATTGTCGAAGTTGACCTAAAAGCCTTGCGCAAAGTTGGCCAGTGGCTTTCTCGAATAAAACTTGTTTCCCGCAGAACTGACGCTCCAGCCCTCGTTGAAGAATTTGCCACGGTCAGCCTTCAAGAAATCGACTACTTCCATGAAGCCGGAAACCTAGAACGTTTCAAACTGAACCACCAGCGAGAAGCTCGCGTTGATTCCCCAGTAGTCATTTGGGAGCGAACGGGCAAGCGAGTGCTCACTCTTAGCGACGTTTCAGCAATCAAAATCAGCGACGTTGATGCGCTCTTGGCGGCGGGCATAAACCCAAATGCCGTGGCATCCGAATTGGCCCGCAACACTTTCGAGCAAATCTTCACTTTTGGGTATTTTCACGCTGACCCACACCCCGGAAACATCTTCGTTTCGAAGGTTGGTGAAAACGACTTCAAAATCACGTACATCGACTTTGGAATGATGGGTGAAATCAACGACGAACTGCGTGGTGGTCTTCAGCGATTCATTATCGCCCTAGTTTCTCGAGATGCCAGAGCCTGCGTAGTCTCAATGCAAAAACTTGGAGTTTTGCTTCCTTCTGCGGATACGGTTGAACTTGAGCGAGCAATCATCGCGCTGTTCGAGCGTTTTGGTGGGGTTGGCGTTGCCGAGCTCACGCAAACCGACCCAGAAGAGTTCAAGCAATTAGCACTCCAGTTCAGCGACCTACTGCGCACTCTCCCTTTTCAACTACCGGAAGACTTCCTCTTGCTTTTCAGGTCGATTTCACTACTTTCGGGAGTTACCAGTGCGCTCAACAGAGACTTCAACATGTGGGATGCCGTTGACCCATTCGCTCGCACTCTGCTCAACGGTGGGGGAAACAACACCATCAAGGCAATTGGACGCGAGGCGCTGTCTTTTGCAACAACTGTGGCTGGTCTGCCTGCTCGCATGGACTCTGTCCTCACGCGAATCGACCAGGGTTTAGTCTCCGTCCGTTTGCCGGAGGTGGAAAAAGTTGTTCGCCGGCTCAACGGGACAACTCAGCGAATTTCCGTTTCGATCTTGGCTGCTGCGATTTTCATCGGTGGAGTTTTCCTACGAATAAACGGAGATGAGCTCGGAAACTGGTTGCTCTTTGGAAGCATCCCGTTGGCGCTTTATGCTGTTGGAATCTTCCGCCTACCTTAGTTTCTAGTGGACGACGCCTTTTTCGTTACGCATGGCGTAGAGCCCTAGAACCACGGCTATAACGATCAGGATGCTCATGAAGGTGGTCACACCACTCATGGTCAATCCGAAAATTGCTCCGGTCAGAGGAGCTGCAATGGCGCCTCCAATTGAGTTCGAAAAACCTAACAAACCAGCAGCGGTTCCAGCACGTTCTCCGTGAGCCTGCATTGCCAGACCCATAATGTTCGCCATGCAAAACCCCATGGACGAAATGGACAGTGCAAATCCGATTACCGCAACAAATATGTTGTGAAAATTCAAAACATTCATGACTGTGAAGTAGATGGCAGCCGCAGCCGCTTGACTCAACCCGTATCTTAGAAGTTTCAGGCTTGAAAACTTCTTGAGCAAGACACGGTTGATTGAGTTTGCCGAGAACATGACAATCGTGACGCAGGCGAAGGCATAGGTGTATTCGGTGGCCGTGAGGTTGAATTGTTTTTCAAAAACAAATGGTGCTCCCGCGATGAAAACACAAACCTGACCGAACAGTAACCCTGCGGTTAGGGCAAGTGCCACGAACCTGCCATCTCGGAGAACAATTCCCCAAGACTTGAAGGTATTGCTGAAGCCCAACTTGCTTCGCTTTTCAACTGGCAGACTTTCTGGCATTGCGAAAAGCGCCATACCCAGCACCCCAGCGCCCATGAAACTGAGGAAAATGAAAACGATGTGCCAGTCGCCAATCAGCAGTAACTGACCACCTACTAGCGGAGCTAACACCGGAGCCAGGCTCGAGATGGCAGCTTGAGTTGAATAGAGTCGGGAAGCATTTCCACCAGCGGCGATATCTCGGATGAACGCGTTGTTGATCACAAAGCCACCGGCTGCTGCAAATCCGAGGATGAACCGAGAAACGATCATCCAGGTGACATCGGTTGCGAGTAAACAGGCAACCGACGACAGAATGAAAACGGACAGTGCAATTATGAGTGGACGACGGCGTCCGAGTGCGTCGATCAGCGGTCCTACGAATAGCTGACCCGCAGCCATTCCGAGCAAACTCGCCGTGATTGTGAGTTGCACCATGGTGTTGCTGGTGTGCATGAAGATTGCCAAGGCCGGAAGCGCCGGCAGGTAGGTATCGAATTGAAAGGGGCCGAGCGATGCGATGAGTGCGAGAGTCGCTGTTTGCCTTTTCTTCATTTAGCCAATGCTACGTGACACCAATCAAATGAATGGTCCTAGTCTTGCTTCGGCCAGCCACCCGGTGGGCCAACAATTAGCAGAGTTGCAAATATTGCGACTACCACCAGGACGAGCGCGGCCGCCAAAAGCTGTGGACGATTAATGAACCAACGGTAAAGACCATCGAACCAGTGATCATCTTTTGCAAGGCCTGAGTGTTCGGTTCTCCAGTCACCTACCAGCTGCCCCGCTTTGTCTACTCGAAGTTCGAATGGGATTGTTGCGTAAGGAACTATTGCCAGCGCCGTTCCAGCCACAATTTTCCAAAAACTCCATCGTTGATTCACTCCAACTAAGGCTGCAATGACTCCGTAACCGAGGAATACCGCACCGTGAATTCCACCAATGGTCGTGACTACAGGTTGGGGCCATCCCCAGAATTGCTTGCCAACTAAACCTGAAATGAGCAGCGTCCAAGTAACACCCTCGGCGAAGGCAAAGGTTCGGAAAAGTTTGCGTGGTGTGTATTTTGTGGTTTTCCCCATGATGAGCCAATTATCTCACGCATAATCGGTTTGGGGAGAGATGGAGCGAACTTGAGTTACAAGGTCGATTTTGTGAACGTGTCCACGCAAGGACTCGAGAGTTCCCCGTTCGTGAACCAACTGGCTGGGCTTCGAGCCAATGAGGCACGGTACTTCCACAACAAATACAAGGCTGACTTCATCGTTCGTCCAGCAGCCGAAGCCAAAGACCTTGTCGATTACGTTGCAAAGGTTCTAACCGAGCGCGATATCCTCATCGCGTCCAAGCCGCTAGAGGCCACCGAATTACTGGTCGACGGCATTCGTTGGACCTACGTTTTTTATGAGAGTGGCCTAGCAATCAACGTTCTCTACACGATGGCAGACGCCAAGAAACGGGCGGTCGGTTTCAAGCTTTCGATGGACATGCCGATTCCAGATGAACTTGCGTCTAAATTTAAGTTTGCTCGCCAAAAGTCAAAACTTGCTGGCGAGATTCGCGGAAGCTTTTTTGTTATCAAGGGTGAGTACTAGGGGATCTGATGACCGATTCAAAACTTCGTGGGCAATACGCCAAGGGTGAAGCTAGACGCGAGGAAATTCTGGACCGCGCGGTTGAGGCTTTCGGCAAGTTCGGTTACCACGCAACTTCGATGCGTGAGATTGCTAAGGTTTGTGGTCTCAGTCAGGCTGGCTTATTGCACTACTACCCCAATAAAGAAGCGCTCTTGCTTGCCCTAGTGGATCGCCGTGAACAGAACCAGGCTCACGAAATCACCAAAGACATCGCTCTCTGGGTGGATGGCATTTTGAAACAAGAGGCCGCCAACGAAAAAGAGAAGGCTCTGACCCAACTTTGGGCAAACCTGGTGGGCGAGGCTACCGACCCCGCTTTTCCAGCTCACTCTTACTTCGTTAAGCGCTATTCGCGCACCAGAAAAGACATGGCTCAACAAATTGCCGGAATTAGCGGCCATCAACAACCGACCGAAGAGGATCAAGTCAAGGCTGCAATTTTGGTGGCCTTGTGGGACGGCCTGCAAACCCAGTGGCTTTTAGATCCGAAGTTCGACATGAAGCGTTATTTCGAATATGGATTGACCATGTTGACCCGTTATTCGCAATTTAAGTAACAAATCTATAAAAACCATTCAGTTGATTGGATTTGTCTGTTTGGTTCTTGCTAAATTTTCTGCATGACCAAATTTGACCAAGACGTTCAGTCCGCCATCGAGCAACTCACCCTAGTTGAGAAAATTAGACTCCTCTCCGGCGAAGACGCTTGGAGCACCTACGGAAACGAAGGAATTGGTCTGCGGAAAATGATCCTGTCCGACGGCCCGAGTGGCGTTCGTGGGGCAATGTGGGACGAACGCTACAAGTCACTTACCCTTCCTTCGGCAACCTGCACCTCGGCAACCTGGGACTTGGAACACCTCTATGCAATCGGCGAACTAAGTGCACAGGAAGCGATCAGCAAAGATGTCGCAGTTGTTCTTGGTCCAACCATCAACCTGCACCGATCACCTCGCGGAGGTCGACACTTCGAGGCATACAGTGAAGACCCATTCCTAAGTGGAAAGCTGGCAGCCGCCTATATTCGAGGCGTCCAGGACAACGGTGTCGCAGCAACCACCAAGCATTACATCGCCAATGACAGCGAAAACGAACGTCTAACCGTAGATGTCCAGGTCGATGAGCAAACTCTGCACGAACTTTACCTAGCTCCGTTTGAGCTGGCCGTGAAAGAAGCTCAGGTTTGGGCGGTCATGGCCTCCTATAACTCGGTAAATGGCGTTACCGCAACCGAAAACGAACTTTTGGAGAACCCGCTGCACTCCGAGTGGGGCTTTGACGGCCTAGTCATGAGTGACTGGACCGCAATTAGAAGTGTCGAGGAATCGGCCAACGCATCAATCGACCTAGCCATGCCGGGAGCTAAAACGCCTTGGTCAGAAGGGCTGCTGGCGGCAGTCGAAGCCGGACGCGTGAGTGAATCCAAAATCGATGAAAAAGTTGGAAACATCCTCTACCTTGCCAAGCGCGTGGGTGCCTTCGGTGAGGCCAAGCAGAAAGCAGTAATTAACGTCGACGGACGTGCGGTAATCAGAAAAGTCGCAGCCGATGGTTTCGTCCTAGTTGAAAACAACGGAATTCTTCCACTGAGTCAGCCATCGAGCATCGCGGTGATTGGTTCACACTCAATCGAAGGCCGTATTGGTGGAGGCGGATCAGCGATGACCTTCCCGCACCACCCGATTTCCCCACTAGCTGGATTGACTTCGAATGCACCTGCCGGAACCGCGGTGATTAGTGCTCTCGGTTATCACGCGGTAGATGAACTTACCGACCTACCGCTAGACCAAATCAAGTCGCCGAGCGGAGAAAATGCCCTGCAACTCGAGTGGTACGACTCAACCGGAAAACTTCTACTAACCGAAGATCGTTTCGGCAAACTCTTTATGGGAATTTCAGAGGAAGTTTCTACCGACACCAAGAAGTTGATTGGTAAGGCAACTTTCACTGCAAAAGAGGACGGCCTTCACCGCTTTGGAATAGCTGCCACCGGTTACGCAAAGCTGCGAATCAATGATGTGCTTGTCTTGGACGAAGCCAACCCGCTTTCCTCCAACGACATCCTCGAAGCAATGATTGCTGCTCCAGAGAAGAACTTCGACATCGACCTAGTTGCCGGCCAGAGCATCGAGCTTGAATTTGAATACATCAAGGAATTCCCGTTTGAGTTTGGCGGATTTGGATGCCAGTTTGGATACCGCGCTCCTCGCCTAGAGCCAGAAGTCGATTTGGCTAAGGCGGTTGCAGCCGCGAAGAACTCGGAAGTTGCCGTGGTGGTGGTTGGTACCACAGCCCACGTTGAGTCTGAGGGCTATGACCGCACCTCAATGAAACTACCTGGACGGCAAGATGAATTGGTCCGTGCTGTTTTAGCCGCTAACCCAAACACAATCGTGGTTGTGAATGCTGGAAGCCCAGTTGAACTGCCTTGGCGCAATGAAGTCGCCGCAGTCTTGCTCACCTGGTTCCCAGGCGAAGAATACGGAAACGCCCTTGCCGATGTGCTTTACGGTAACTGCGAACCGGGAGGACGTCTGCCAACTACTTGGGGAGCCACTCTCGAACAGACCCCGGTCACCAATACCGATCCGGTAAATGGTGCCTTGGTTTATGGAGAAGGTCTTAACATCGGCTACCGAGCCTGGGCCAAGTCCGAGCACGCTCCGGCCTATCACTTCGGTTTTGGGCTTGGTTACACCACATTTGAGTTGTCAGACTTAGCGGTTGCCGGGCATGGTGGCGGGGCAAAGGTTTCCGTGAAGCTAACCAACACGGGAAATCGTGCTGGAAGCGACGTGGTGCAGGTTTACCTAAGAAAGACCGACAGCCTGGTCAAGAGACCAGAATTTTGGTTGGCGGGCTTTGCGAAAGTTCAGGTATCCGCGGGGGAAGAAACCAGAGTTGAAATAAACCTGGACGAACGACGCTTCGCCCACTACTCAAATGGATGGGCTGTCGAACCAGGAAGCTACGAGGTCTTAGTTTCTCGAAGTGCTGATCTCTCAAACGCTTTGGTCGGTTCAATAAAAATCTAGGTGCAACACTTTTTATCTAAGTGTTACACTTTGGTTATGCCAACACTGAGAACCAGACACATGATCACGGAAAGTGATCACCTGGCCGCCGCTCTCGACCGAGTAGCCCAGGTTCATCCTGAGCTTCACGATGTCCGTGCCGATTTGCTGCGCTTCATTATTGATCAGGGAATTCAAGCTATCGAAGCCGAACAGTTTGAATCCATCGAGAAACGTAAAAAGGCAATTACCGAGGTTGCAGGCAGTCTCAACAATGTTTGGCCAGAAAATTGGCGAGAACTAATGAGAGCCGAATGGCCAGAGTAGTACTCGACGCCGGTGTAATTATCGGGTTGTACAACGATAGTGATGCGCATCACTCTTGGGCGGTTGACTTTATGTTTCAGTCAGCAGCCGATGAACTTCACGTTTCCGCACTAAATTATGCCGAAGTTTCAGTAGGCCCAATCAAGGCTGGACTTGCCGACCCATTCTTCAGTGGAATGAACGGGCTGCAAATCAAAATCGATAAGCTCACCACAAAAGACATCATGTCGCTAGCCCAATTTCGCGTAGATACCGCACTTCGAATGCCAGATGTTTGCGCAATACAGCTAGCACATCGGCTGGACGGAATCCTGGCCACAACCGACAAATCGGTAGCCAAAGCCGCGTTGGCTCTAGGGCTACAAGTTTTCCAGCCTTAGCCAACCCTCAGGACAAGCATGTACTGGCCACCGCCAGGATTGAGTTCGGTGGTGAATTTCACCCCAGGCGCCAAACGTGAAAGTCGATCAAGTAACCAATCGGATGCCTCTTGAGCGTCATTCAAATCTGGACAACGAGCCACCACCTCACGCCCACCCTTGCGGTCTAGGCGTTCAACAACTTCAACTAGCGGGGTTGGGTCAACCACGAGAATATCTTTCGACCAAGGCGCAACCGGCTTGTTTTTGCCTTTCATGGTGTTGCACATACGGTGAGCCAATCGCTCAACGTAAGGCTTACCCTTCTTCACTCGAGTTGCGTCGTAGCTGTCTACGCTCGGTCCGAGATCGGAGTTCACCGAGGCGTCAGGGTCAACCGGCTGGTCGCAAAGCCAACAAATCCAGTTGTCCTGGTCTCCGACCTGATTCAAATCGCTCATTTATGTGAACCTCTTCTTATCAAGAGTCCCGAAGCCACCAACAACATGCCAGCACCGATATGGGCCAAATCATTTGAACCAGTGTTCGATAGTGTTCGCTTGTCGTACATCACGGGTGGAACTGCAGCTTCCGGAAGGGTTACCTCAAAGCTAGGAGCAAACCCAGAGTAGTACTCAGAAGCACTGGTGACGGTGGCTTCAATCGCTGTGGTTTTCCCAGCCAGACTTTCGGCATCGGCATCAACGGCAACCGTGATGGCCCGTTGCTGCGACCACTCAGCCGAAGACCAAGTGACAGAACTTGGGGTAACACTCAAACCCTGTGGCAGTGCGCCACCAAAGTCGACTACCACTTCGCAGTTCACTTGTGACGGACAGATGATCGGTTGGTCCAAGCTCAAGGTGATTGTGGTTGAGGCACCGAGCTCTAGTTCTGGAGCGCCGTCTGAGAATGTAATTTTGTGGGCTACTGCAAAGGCCGGTTGAGCAATAAAACCGAGGACGATTACCAAACAGGCAGCAGCAAAGCGCTTTAGCGAATTCATAATCCCTTCAGTCTAGAGTCACAAAGTTTGAGAAGGCGAAGAGCGTGGCTTTCAAGCGCCAATTCGGCGTGATAATTGAACCATGAGTGATAACAACGACGTTTACGCAAAGCCAATCAACCTAAACCCTGACAACGAGCGAACTGTGGCTATTTTGAGTCACATAGTTGGAATACCTTTTGAATTCTTTGGACCGCTGGTCGCGTACCTGATCTTTAATGGCAAGGGGCCTTTCGTTACCCACCACGTCAAAGAGTCACTCAACTTTGGAATCACCATGATTCTTTGGGTGGTAATTCTCTGCGTCTCGATTGTCGGTCTGATTGTGGTTTTGCTGGTTCCAGCTTTCTATCTGATATTCCGTATCGTGGCAGCAGTCCAAGCCAGCCAAGGCGTTTTCTACAAATACCCGCTCACTTTCCGCTTCATCAAATAACCAAACTAAATAAACAGAAATCGAGAAATGCAACGACGCATTGAACACGATCTGCTCGGCGAACTTGAGGTTCCAGCAGATGCTTATTGGGGCATTCACACTCTAAGAGCGATAACCAATTTCCCAATCACCTTGGTGCCAATCGGCCACTACCCTTCCCAAGTCATGGCCCTCGGTCAAGTGAAACAAGCCGCAGCGAGAGCTAACTTCGAACTCGGCATCCTCAACGAAGAACAATTCAAAGCCATCGATGCCGCCTGTAACGACGTCATCGCAGGCACCCTAAACGATCAGTTCGTGGTCGACGCGATTCAGGGCGGAGCCGGAACCTCAACGAATATGAACGCGAACGAAGTCATTGCCAACCGCGCTTTGGAGAAGCTCGGCTTCGAAAAAGGCGACTACGACCAACTTCACCCGCTCAATCATGTGAATGCTTCGCAGTCAACCAACGACGTATACCCAACCGCCATCAAAGTGGCACTGGTTATCGACTTCAAAGAGCTCATGGGAGAAATGCAATACCTATGTGAAGCCTTTGAACGTAAGGCTCACGAGTTCCGCGACGTCATCAAGATGGGCCGAACCCAGCTTCAAGACGCCGTACCAATGACCCTGGGTCAGGAGTTCGCCACATACGGAATCATGATTCGCGAAGACATTGAACGAATTAAGAGCATTTTGCCTTTGATCAGTGAAATCAACCTTGGTGGAACAGCAATTGGTACCGGCTTGAACGCCCCTGCAGGCTACACCGAGTCGGTGGCCAAACACCTATCTGAGGTCACCGGCCACCCGTTCACCTCGGCAGCCAACCTAATCGAAGCAACTCAAGACACAGGTGTCTTCATCACCGCTTCCGGACTACTAAAGCGCATCGCCTCAAAGCAGTCGAAGATTGCCAACGACCTTCGCCTACTCTCCTCGGGCCCTCGCGCTGGCTTTGGGGAAATTAACCTACCAGCTCGCCAAGCCGGATCCTCGATCATGCCAGGAAAGGTGAACCCGGTAATCCCCGAGGTCATCAACCAGATTGCCTTCACCGTCATTGGTAACGACCTAACCGTGACCATGGCGTCTGAGGCCGGGCAGCTCCAGTTGAACGCCTTCGAGCCGGTCATGTCTCGCTCGCTCAACATGTCGATCAGCTACCTCAAGCGCGGGTGCCGAGTATTCGCTGACCTCTGCGTCGACGGCATAACCGCTAACGTTGACTACCTCAAGAAGTCCGTTGAGAACTCGATTGGTTTGGTCACCGCCCTCAGCCCAAAGATTGGGTACGAGAAGGCAACTGCCATCGCCACCCACGCCTCTGCAGGCGGACTCACGGTTCGCCAGGCTGCCATGGACCTCGGCTACCTAACCGCCGCCGAGTTCGACGACATCCTCGGAAACGTCGCCGAACTAACCGGCAACTAGCAAAAGTAAAAAACCGCCAGCCCGATGAAGGTTGGCGGTTTTTTGTAATTCGATTACGCGCGAAGAGCCTCGGCTAGCGAGCGGAAATCTTCCACAAGCTTGTCCATGTCTGCTTCGGTGTGGGCAAGCGAAACCAGCCACTGCTCGTCTAGTCCCGGAGGGGTTAGAACGCCGCGGTTCACACCCCAGAGCCAGCTGAGTTCAGCGATCTGGAAGTCGGTTGCCTTGTAGTCGCGGTAGTTGCGAACCGGCTCAGGAGACCAAATGATTGCTCCCTTGATACCGAAGCCAATGGTATGCGCGGGCAATTCGTACTGGCGAATGATTTCGTCCATCTTGCGAAGGGCATAGTCGTTGATTTCTTCAGCCTTAGCCATTGCTTCGTCGGTGCAGATTTCGTCCACAGCCATGACCGCAGCCATAACTAGCGGGTTGCCGTTGTAGGTTCCGTAGTGAGCCATGCGGCCGTCTACTACTGCGTCCATGTACTTCTGCTTACCGCCGAAGGCTGCCACAGGCAAACCTCCACCGATGCTCTTGGCCATGGTGATTAGGTCAGGTTTCACACCGAGACGACCAGCCGCTCCGCGAGCGCCGGCAGTTAGTCCGGTCTTCACTTCGTCGAAGATCAGTGCGATGTCGTACTGGTCGCAAAGTGCGCGAACACCCTGAAGGTAACCTTCGTCTGGTAGCACGATTGAAAGGTTCTCAAGAACCGGTTCAAGCACAAAACAGGCAATCTTCTTGTGGTTCTTTTTGAAGATCTTCTCCAGGTAAGGAAGGTTGTTGTAAGGAACCACGTAAACGTCGCCCGCGGTGACCTCAGAAGGCACGTGAGGGGTTGGCTTCTCTGGGTTGCCAATCGCTGAAAGCGGTGGCTTTACCGAAACCTGTAGAGGGTCGTAACCACCGTGGTAACCGCCCTCCATCTTGACAATGCCGCGCTTGCCGTTCACCGCGCGCGCAGTACGTACGGCATACATCAACGACTCGGTACCCGAGTTGGTGAAACGTAGCATGTCTAGACCAAAGCGCTTCTTGAAAGCTTCGGCAGCAACGGTTGCGGTTGGTGACGGGGTCACGAACAGGGTTCCCACGTTGTCGAGTGCGTGCTTTACGCGCTCAACGACGGTTGGGTTGAGGTGACC
>JALQVK010000172.1 GCA_023260375.1 Rhodoluna sp.
AACGACTTCTCAAACTCACCGCAATACGCGAAGCTCGCCAAAAACTTAGGAATTCTTGTAATTACCCGCGACCAACTGCGACGTCAGACACCGCAGGCATCCTGGCAACAGGCAATCGACTTCCTCGGAGACGTCGAATCAATTCACGTAGACGTAGATGTCGACGTTTGCGACCGTAGTGTGGTTCCCGCCTGCCCAGCCGCAGCACCAGGCGGAATTAGCGCCGACGAACTTAGACAGTTCGCTTTTCTTGCGGGAATGACCAACAAGGTAACTAGCTTGGACATTACCGAAATTGATGCAACCGCCGATTCAGCGGATCAGCGAACGATTCGCCTAGCTGCTCTGCTAATCCTCGAGGCTGCCACCGGTGTTGCGCTTCGAAAGTAAAAGAATTAGCGAAGCCACGAAAGTTTCTAGGGCTGGAACAATTCCGAGCGGAACGTACTGAACTAGACCAAGAACTGCGGTAACTCCAACGATCCCCGTTAGCACGATAGAGAAAGTCCTAAGCTTCTGGTTCTTCCTTTGAAGGATCGCCAAGACGATCGCCGCGATCCCAACAAAAATCGGAATGAACAACATCAACGAAACAATTAGGGCTAGATCTTCCATGCCCTAATGCTAACTGCCTGAGTAAAAGAAAAACGGCCAGTCATTTCTGACTGGCCGTTTCCACTTGCGTGGAGACTAGGGGGGTCGAACCCCTGACCCCCTGCTTGCAAAGCAGGTGCTCTACCAACTGAGCTAAGTCCCCATTGAGGATTTCTTTCGAAACCATCGTGGGCCTAGGAGGACTTGAACCTCCGACCTCTTCATTATCAGTGAAGCGCTCTAACCACCTGAGCTATAGGCCCTTAGAGCCTTTCTAACTTTACGCTAAAAACTGCTCAGGCTCAAATCGTTTTACTAGTTACTGGTGAAACCAATCTTAATTCCACCGGTGATGCGGGCAATGATGTTGTAAACCATGGCCAAGACACCGGTTAGTAGTGTTCCGAAAACAATGTTGAACGCCGCTAGAGCAAAACTTACTCCGAGCACCTGAGGCAGACTAACCGTGAGGTTGGTCGAGGCTCCGGTGAGGCTGGTTAGCAAACCGCTCAGACTTGAGAACAGTGGGGTGAAGGTTACTAGGGCCCACAGTGCCAGGAAGCCGACCACGATTGCGATGCCAAGACCACAGGTGACGGTGAAGCCGGTTCGAATTGCTGACCAGAAGTCGATGCGAACTAGTTTCAGTTGCACCTGCTTTACCGGAGGAACATCGCGCTTCTTCAAGCGGTTGATCATGTTGCTCATTCGGTTACTCCTTCTGCCTCAACTTCGGCTACTGGCTCTTCATCGCCCTGAGATTCAAGATTACGCTCTGAGTTCTTAGCAAGTCCAATAATCGAGTCGCCCTCATCTGGTCTTGCGAAGACAACACCCATGGTGTCGCGGCCGCGAGCAGGCACTTCGGCAACCGCAGAACGGGCAACCTTTCCGCTCTCGGCAACAACTAGGACTTCGTCGTCTTCGGCAACGATCAGTGCACCAACCAGGTCTCCGCGCTTTTCTTCAAGCTTGGCCACCTTGATACCGATACCGCCACGGTTTTGTGGTCGGTACTGATCGACCGAGGTGCGCTTGGCGAAACCGCCTTCGGTAACCACGAATACGTAGGCACCGTCGACGTCGTTGATAACCGAAGCCGATAGAAGGTTGTCGTCGCCACGGAAGTGCATACCAATGTTTCCAGAGGTGTCACGACCCATTGGGCGAAGGCTTTCATCGCTGGCCGAGAAACGTATCGACATACCCTTGCGTGAAACCAGAATTAGGTCGTCTTCTTCAGA
>JALQVK010000015.1 GCA_023260375.1 Rhodoluna sp.
AGTTGGAGCCATTATTGGCTCGTTTGTGAACACCACCAACCAGCCGGTTCAGATTCACCTTCAATTCACCGAGGATGCAGCTGAGGCCACCGACGTTGTGGCAGTCCAAAAACGCGACTGGGTGAGCGACCCAATTGCCCCTGGCGCTAAATACGACCTTGGTTACAACGAAAACCCTGCACTTTCGGCAATTCTTTTGAATGGTCGAGGTTCGGTAACCCCTGGGTCTTTGGTGAGCATTTGGTTCTCGGTGAACAACGGTGCCGGTGTTGAGCTTCGCGTTCCTGCACTTGACGGATCGCTCGAGCAGTATGCTCCACTGGTTGCCAACCTTGGTAACGCCGACGAGCACTCGGCTGAATAAGCCTTAGGCTTCGAACTTATAACCCAAGCCGCGCACCGTAATTAGGTGCTCCGGACGAGCTGGGTCAGATTCAATTTTTGAACGAAGACGCTTTACGTGCACGTCCAGAGTCTTTGTGTCGCCGAAATAATCGTGACCCCAAACTCGGTCAATAATTTGTCCACGGGTAAGAACTCGGTTCACGTTTTCAAGCAAAAGTTCCAGAAGTTCAAACTCTTTTAGCGGCATAGCAACCTTGGTGCCGTTCACAAATACCAGGTGTCGTTCGATATCCATCTTCACCGGACCACCGATTAGAACGCCGTCGGCGTCCTCGGCTTCTACGGCTGCGGTTCGGCGACTCAAAACCTTGTTGATTCTGGCTAACAACTTGCTGGAAGATGCCAGTTTTGTGACGTAGTCGTCGGCGCCAATTTCCAGACCGACAACTTCATCGGTTTCGGAATCTTTCGCAGTGAGCATAATAATCGGCACATTTGAAGTTTGACGAATAATCTTGCAAACTTCGTTTCCGCTGATGCCTGGAAGCATCAGGTCGAGAAGGATCAGGTCTGGAGCTGAATCAGCGAAACGCGCCAAAGCTTCGTTTCCGTCAACAGCAAAGATCACTTGATGACCCTCTTTTGGCAGCAGGCTGCCAAGGCTTAATCGGTACGATTCTTCGTCTTCGACGACCAAGATTTTAGCCACGGTCTGCCTTTCGCTTCGATTGCTTAATTACTTTCTTAGCAACCGTAGGTAACCGCAAGGTAAACGTTGAACCAACACCAGGTTTAGAAAACAGCTGAACATCCCCAAGGTGAGAAATGGCGGCGTGCTTCACAATGCTCAAGCCGAGGCCGGTTCCACCAGTTTCCCGAGAACGCGACTGGTCCACTCGGTAGAAACGTTCGAATACTCTGGACTGTTCACCCTTGGCAATACCAATGCCTGAATCTTTGACCAAAATCTTTGCGACATCGTCATTTGCCTCGATTACAACATCGACGGTGTCACCTTTGTTGGAATAAATAATGGCGTTTTCGACCAGGTTCTTCACTGCCACTGTCAGCATTTCGCCATCTCCGTAAACCAAAACCTTTTCTTTGGTTGAAGTGAAAGTCACTTCCACCGACGATTTTTCGGAACGCCAACTGTTGCGATCGATGGCATCCTTTGCGACTTCGACCAAATTCACCAATTCGGTGCTGGTGATTGTGGCGGCGCTCTGAATACGAGATAGCTGAATTATGTCTTTCACCAAAGCGCTCAAACGTTTGGCTTCTTTGCCGATGTTTTTGATCAACTTGGCCATTACATCGGGTTGATCCATGCTGTTCTCCATGGCTTCAGCGAGCAGACCAACTGCGCCAATTGGAGTTTTTAGCTCATGCGAAATGTTCGCCATAAAGTCTTTGCGCATCTCGTCGAGGCGGAAACTCTCGGTTCGGTCGTCCACAATCAGCAGGACATTTCCGTCGCCAATTGACTTAGCCCGAGCGGAGATGAAAAGCTTGCTGCCTTTTAGTTTGGTTGGCAATTCGGCGTCTAGCACCTGTATTTCATCGGTTTCGCGGGCGGCAATGATGAGGTCATTGAGTTTTTTGTGAATCAGGGTTCGTCCGTCAACCAGGCCCGTGGCCAAGGCGCCACCCGTGACTCGAACAATTACGTTTGATGCATTCAAAACCATTCCGGCAGGAGCCAAAACTTCCAAAAGTTCCGCGGCGCTGTCTGAGAGCGATTGCGCTTGGGAGTATCGTTCAAGAACATC
>JALQVK010000040.1 GCA_023260375.1 Rhodoluna sp.
TAACCATCTAGCTTGCCCTTTAGTTCAGGAAGAACTAGACCAATTGCCTTCGCTGCACCGGTCGACGAAGGAACGATGTTGATCGCTGCCGCACGTGCACGACGTAGGTCGCCGTGTGGGCCGTCCTGTAGGTTCTGGTCAGCGGTGTACGCGTGAACAGTGGTCATTAGACCGTTCTCGATGCCGAACTTGTCGTTGAAAACCTTAGCGAATGGTGCCAAGCAGTTGGTGGTACATGATGCGTTCGAGATGATGTGGTGCTTCTCGTTGTCGTAGAGCTCGTCGTTTACACCGAGAACGAAGGTTGCGTCTTCACCGGTTGCAGGTGCAGAAATGATTACCTTCTTGGCGCCAGCCTTGATGTGGGCAGCAGCCTTGTCTGCGTCGGTGAAACGGCCGGTTGACTCGATAACAATGTCAACTCCAAGCTCGCCCCAAGGAAGATCTTCTGGGTTGCGCTCAGCTAGAACCTTGATGATGTTTCCACCAACGATGATGTTCTGGCCGTCGACCGATACGTCCTGGTTTAGACGACCGGTTACAGAGTCATACTTTAGAAGGTGAGCAAGTGATGCTGGGTCACTTAGGTCGTTTACTGCGACGATCTCTAGGTCAGTGCCCTTAGCAAGCTCTGCACGAAGGTAGTTGCGTCCGATGCGGCCGAAACCGTTAATTCCAACACGAATAGCCAATTTATCTCCCGAATTTTTTTGAACCGCGGCGCGTTAACGCCCGGAGTTTATTTGTTACAAACAGCGGACTTTGCTACGCATCTTTGGGAGCAATAAGTCTGGTCTTAGCCTACCAAAAGGCCTTTGGTTTTTGTGCGAGCTGACTCAAATCGAGCCGAAACATCGGCCCAGTTGATGATGCTCCAGAAAGCCTTCACGTAGTCGCCCTTGACGTTCTGGTAGTCAAGGTAGAAGGCGTGCTCCCACATGTCAAGCATCAGCAGAGGAATGCTTCCGGTAGCCACGTTTGACTGCTGATCGTAAAGCTGTTCGATGATTAGTCGCGAACCAACTGAATCCCAGGCTAGGAACGCCCAACCACTGCCCTGGATGCCCATTGCAGCCGCATTGAAGTGCGCCTGAAAGGCTTCAAAAGAGCCAAAGAACTCCGAGATGGCCGATGCCAACTCACCCTCAGGACGATCGCTGTTCGCCGGCGCAAGGTTGGTCCAGAATATCGAGTGGTTGATGTGTCCAGAAAGGTGGAAGGCCAAATCCTTCTGAAGCTTATTGATTACACCGAAATCGTTCTTCTCGCGGGCTTCAGCAAGTTGATCTAGAGCGGCATTAGCTCCTGCAACATAAGCAGCATGGTGCTTTGAGTGGTGAAGCTCCATGATTCGAGCAGAGATGCTTGGCTCCAAGGCCGAGTAGTCGTAGCTAAGTTCTGGAAGTGTGTACTTGGTCATTGATTTTCCTTTACCGTCTTGTTCTTTTGAATTAGTTGAACGCAGTTATTTATTCCGCAAGGTCATCACCGAGATAAGCCTCGGTGTTTGGGATACCAAGTTCCTCGGCGAGCTTGTCGGCCATGGCTAAAAGTCTTCGAATGCGGCCAGCTACGGCGTCCTTTGTCATAGGAGGCGAAGCCAAGTGCCCAAGTTCATCCAGAGAAGCTGCTTTGTGCTGTAAACGTAGTTCTCCAGCATATTTCAGATGCGCCGGAATGTCTGGGCCGAGAATCTCCAGTGCCCTAGCTACACGTGCTCCTGCCGCCACGGCCGCTTGAGCGGATCTGCGAAGGTTCGCATCGTCGAAATTTGCTAACCGATTAGAGGTTGATCGAACCTCTTTTTTCACTCGAAGCTGATCCCATTTCTCCCGAATGTTGTTTGCACCAATCAGTTTGAGCATGGTTGAAATCTCATCGCTTTCGCGAATAACCACACGGTGCACTCCCCTGACTTCGCGTGATTTGGCTCCACCAATGCCTAAACGCTTTGCAAGACCAACGAGAGAAGATGCAGCTTCGTTGCTTGGACAGGTAACTTCCATTGAAGAGGAGCGTCCGGGATCCGTCAGTGAACCGTGGGCTAGAAGAGCTCCGCGCCAAACTGCAGCTGCTACGTCGGCCGAATCTGAGATGAACCGACTGTGGATTCCTCGAACCGGCTTACCGGTTGGGTAATAGAGTCCCGTTTGCCTAATCAATAAGTCTGTTTGCTTGACTACACGGAGATTGTGCCGTGAAGATTTACGAATCCCTGATGCGTGGAGAATATCGACTTTTGCATCAATTCCAAAAAGTTCCTTCAATTCAGACTTCACGCGGTTTGCGAGTTGTGACGAATCGAATTCAGCTTCCAGGATCATCGTTGCGTTTACGACGTGAACCGACGAAGTGAAACGAAGAATCACAGAGAGTTCTGCCAAACGGAGTTCCCCAGCGGTTGGCTTTAGTCGCGCTAGTTCGTATTTCAAATCTGCCGTTAGTGGCATTTTTACTCCCTTCCCAAGTCGCGGTGCTTTAAAGTTACCGAAATATCTGGAAGCTGTTCTAGCAAAGAGGCTATTTCTCTTGAAACAGCCACGGATCGGTGCTTTCCGCCGGTGCAACCAATGGCAATCGTTGCATAGCGCTTATTCTCGCTGCCATTGAGGGATTTCAGGGACGTGATTTCGGCCTCCTTCGCCTGGAGTATTCGTTCAAGCTCGCACATTTTTCTGTCCCCTGTTGCAAGAGCTCCTTCCACCTCTATCACTTCTGCCTTGCCAGCCAAACTGATT
>JALQVK010000041.1 GCA_023260375.1 Rhodoluna sp.
GATGACGATGGCCGCAACCAACGATCCGATTACCGAACCGCATACCACGTTGCCACCGAGCAGCAAGGTGATCGAAGCTCCAGCGAAGCTAAGTTCTGAAATTCCGTGGACTGCGAACGACATGTCACGGTTGATGACAAAGACACCGACAAGTCCGCCGACTATTGCCAGCAGAGTTCCAACAATTAGAGAGTTGGTCACCAGCGGAAGAAGTTGGTCGTAGTTCGAAAAGTTGAAAATCATGACCACTCCTCTTCATGGTGATGGTCGTGACTGTCGTGAGCTCCAAGCACCAGAATTCGTCCCTGGTTGCGAACCACATCGATTGGGGTTCCATAAAGTTCGGTCAAAGTCTCCGAGGTGAGAACTTCGTCTGGGGTTCCAATTCGGAAACTTCCGCCGGCTAGGTAAAGCACTCGGTCGACCATATCGAGAATTGGGTTCACGTCGTGGGTTACGAAAAGCACAGCCGCGTGATGTTCCTTTGCCTCGCGCTTGAGCAGTTCGGCAACGGCAGCCTGCTGGTTGTAGTCGAGGGCACTGAGCGGTTCGTCGGCCAGAATAAGATCTGGCTCGGAGATTACAGCCTGGCCGACTCGGAATCGTTGTAGTTCTCCGCCAGACATCTCGGCGATGGTGCGATGTTGTAGCTCTTCACCCTCGATAGCCTCGATGATGTGGTCGTACTGAGCCCTGGCGGTTTTGCTCGGTAACCAGAAACCAAAACGGTGACCGTTCAAGCCAAGCCAAAGTAGGTCCTTACCGCGAATCGGCATGGTGTTTTCAGGTTGACGTGCTTGTGGCACGTAACCCACGCGGCGTGAGCCGCGGCGAATTTTTTTGGAATTTAGCTCAACCGATCCGGCGCTTAACGGTAGCTGCCCAAGGATTGCCTTGAGCAGGCTCGACTTACCGGACCCGTTAGCTCCGAGGATGGCAATAAACTCGTTGGGTTTCACCTCGAGGTTCAGGTTTTCCCAGAGAGTCTTGCCGTCGATTTGGAGCTTGGCATCCTTGATGCTCAGAACGGGGTTCACCATGGACTAGTCACCGACTCAACTGCCACATCCAGCATCTTGAAGTAATCCTCATCTTTACTTAGGAGCTCACTAAAGCCGAAGTGTGGGATTCCTGTGTTTACCGAAAGCAGGCTGTTGATCTGCGCGGTCTGGGTGTTGCTGTTTAGGAAGATTGCGCTGACCTGCTTTGTTTTCAAAAGGTTTTTGACCTCGTTCATCACGCTCGGCGAAACATCTCGGTCTTCTTCGACGGCCTTACTGAATTCTGTAGGCGTCGAGTCAATCAGCCCGGCATCCTCTACGAGATAGGCCATCAACGGCTCGGTGAGCAGAACCGAGCGCTGGGCTTTCGTAACGTAGGCGACCATGAAGAAACCTTTGCGCTCTTCCAATCGAGCCTTGCGCTCGGAAATTTTTTGGCGGAAATCAGCCACTCTAGCTTCCACAACATCGAACGACGATTCGTCCTTGGCTTCTATGGCGGCGCCAATGACGGCTGCCACATCACCGACTTGATCGACGTCGTACCAAATGTGTTCGTTGCGAGTTTCGTCGTCTCCGGACGCCATAAATGCGTCCACGGTAATTGCCGGGGTTGGGTCGGCATCGATTGCAGTTTGCATGAAGTCGTCGTAGCCGCCGCCGTTCATGATCACGATGTCCGCGGTGTTGATGAGCAGCTGGTCGCGTGCGGTGAGCTCGTAGGAGTGAGGATCCTGGTTCGCGTTGTAAATGATTGCGTCAACGGTTGCTAGATCTCCGGCAACTAGGTTCGCAACCGACCCCCAAACATTGGTGCTGGCAACGATCTTGATTTTGCCGTGCCCTGCAGACCAGCCGCTTGGTTGTGTGGGGCTACATCCAGCGAGCGCGAGTAACGCAACTAATGCGAGCGTTAGCGAGCCGAATTTCTTCACGCTCTCAAACTAATGCTTATTGAGAATGATTGTCAATACTGGTGCTACGTCCGGATCTTGTAACTATCAAAAGCATGATTCCTAGGGTTAGCAAATTAGCGTAAATATAAGGGTTGGAGTCTTCTGATGCATAAAGCTGAGAGTCTTGTGTAATTGTTCGCAATCCTAAAACCATAGGCGCATACCAAAGTGGGAACCAGGCTACGACCCCAATTGCCACCTTAAGTAAGTAATGAATATTTATGCTGCGAAGTAGGTAGTAAATGAACAATTCCCCTAGCCAAGCTAAGACAGGCGCCAAGCCAAATGAGTGGAACATGTAGAAATACAAAAGGACTGGAAATAGCAGAATATTCCGCATGAATAACTGCTGGTCATCGAGTAAAACGACGTTAGTTGGCCCGAACCAATCCAAAAGAAAAACAAGTAAAGACCAAAGAATTGGGTAGCCTACGGCTAAAGCAAGGGCATGCCAAATCTTTGGTTTCAATTAATAACTCCAGATTTCGAAACATTGGAAGTAATCCGCGGAGGAATTAAGTCATCAAAACTTGTCATAGTCAGCCTATGAATTGTTGTCCAAGCTGTTGATGTTGAGTCGCGGACATAAAATTCATGATTTGGTACTCTGACTAGACTTCCCGCCATCGTATAGGATCCAGAAATAAAAGCAGTGGCATAAATGTCGTAATAGATGCCCTCCGCACCGGCACAAAGAGGATTTGCAATGTCGTGCGTCATGTGAACTTGAACCTGTGTGGCGGACCTCGACGAAACTACTACATCCATGCCACTAGTTCCCGCATTTGCACTTGGACCATAAGTTTCGACCCCCTGTGCGGACACATATATCACTTGTGTTGTGGCCACGTATTTTGTGATGTTTGTGAGCGTAAGCGTGCTCCAATTGATTTTGAAATCAAGGAGAGTTTTGTTGTAAATCGAGTCAGGATTCCAGCTCCGGTTCTCCCCTAGGAAATATCCTTGTTGATAGGGCTGGTTATACAATGTGGGACAAGTCAACTTAATAGTTGGCGCAGCTGTCCTAGTAGGAATAAAAGTCTGGTATCTAAATCTCGTATATGTTGGGGTTACCGCGAGAGCCAACGGCTGAATGTTTAGTGACGTAATCGATAGGCCCACTAAGCCCATCGGATCTATTCCCTTTTGTATTGCTCTCTGGCGTTCATTTTCTGAAACTTTCCTTGTTTCCTTGACAGTGACTACGTGCGCAGCAAAAGGGGTTATTGAAAGAGGCTGACTACGACCTTCAACTCTTAGGCTATTCAGGATTTGACCGTCAACCATAACCTCGGATTTTTTATCAAAATTTTCGAGTAGTAGTTGAGTGCCATTCGAATCTTGGACGACTCCCAAGATTTGGTCGTCATTTTGATCTCCATGAATCAGAGAGACTCTTCTGAGGCTTCCGTCTTTAAATTCAATCTGTCTTGGTCGCCCATCGAACATTCCGTTGTCCAGATGTTTGTTGGATTCTGATCCTTCTGAATCAGAAAGGCTGAGTTCACCGTTTATGTGGCTGATTTGATAATCACGGTTTCTCATTTCTCCGGTGGCAAAACTCGGAAAAGAGACAGTTCCGAAGATGAGTGTAACTATGCTTATGGCAATTTTTAGCTTCATGAAATCCCCCAATTTCGGTTATTCAGGCTTCTCTAGAATCCTAATCCCGCTTGAAACTTCTGTCTTTGTCTCTTGAACCCTGATAAATTTCTCAATCGAGTAGAAGAGCCGGCTCTTCGATAACCGAAGCAACATCCTGGACGAAACGAGATGCCACGTCGCCATCGACGACGCGGTGGTCGAAGGTGGCTCCGATGGTGGTTACCTGGCGAACCTGAATCTCGTTGTTGACCACCCAAGGCTTCGGGCGGATCGAACCTAGTGCAACAATGGCGACCTCGCCAGGGTTCAAGATTGGGGTACCGGTGTCAACACCGAAAACACCAATGTTGGTGATGGTGATGGTTCCATCTTTCATGTCGGCAGGGGTGGTCTTGCCTTCACGAGCGGTGGCAGCCAACTGTTCGATGGCCTGAGCAAGTTCGAGCATCGACATCTTGTCGGCGTCCTTGATGTTCGGAACAATCAGGCCGCGAGGGGTTGCTGCTGCGATGCCGAAGTTGACGAAGTTGTGCACAATTATCTCTTCGGCGGTGAAGGTCGAGTTGACCATTGGGTTGCGTCGGATCGCCCAGATCATTGCCTTGGCCATGATCAGTAGCGGGGTGACCTTAACGCCGGCGAAGTCGGTTGATGCCTTCAGGCGTTTTACGTATTCCATGGTGCGGGTGGCGTCGACGTCAACGAAGATGCTGACGTGAGGCGCAGTGAACGCGCTCGAAACCATTGCGTTTGCGATCGCTTTGCGAACACCCTTGACCGGAATTCGCTCTTCGCGTTCGCTCGGTGGGGCTGGAGTGGTGAGGTTTCTGAACACCTTCGCCTGGCTTGCGCCGCCAACGACGTCTTCGCGAGTGACCTCGCCGCCAGGGCCGGTGCCGGCAACCTGAGTTAGGTCAACGTTCAAGTCTTTGGCAAGTTTGCGAACGGGTGGCTTGGCAATAACTGAGCCTTCGGCAGCCGGAACGACGATTGCGCCGCGGGTGGCTGCTTCATCGACCACAGGGATTGCCGTGGTTGCAGGCGCTGCAACATCGCCACGACGTCGACGTGTGCCACCGAGAGAGTGGGCAACGCCGTAGCCAACGAGGTTTGGCTGCTTCTCTTCGGCGCTCACGCTGGCAGCTGCGTCGGCAACGGCTTGGTGGGCGGTGGCTGCCTGCTCGGCAACGGCAACCGCACTGGTTACTGCGCCATCTTCGACCGCAACGCTGATAATCGGCTTGCCAACCTCAACGGTGTCACCCTCTTTATAGAGAAGTTCAGAAACGGTGCCAGCAAAAGGGCAAGGGAGTTCAACCAGCGACTTTGCGGTTTCGATCTCGACGATGATCTGGTTCACCTTGACGGTGTCGCCAGGCTTCACCTTCCATGAAACGATCTCTGCCTCGGTTAGGCCTTCGCCGACATCTGGTAGCGGAAAGTTAGCAATAGTTGACATCGAAACTCCTAATAAGCCAATGCTCTGTCGACAGCTTCAAGAATGCGGTCTGCGTCTGGAAGGAACATTTCTTCGAGCTTCGCCGAAGGGTAAGGAACATCGAAGCCACCCACTCTAAGAACCGGTGACTCAAGGTGGTAGAAGGCTTCCTCGGTGATGCGTGCCGAAATTTCGCTCGAGATGCTGAGGTTGGTGCTGTCTTCGTGAGCAACCACAAG
>JALQVK010000186.1 GCA_023260375.1 Rhodoluna sp.
GACATTAGTTCGCTCGAAAAACAGCTCGGTCGCCATATGCGCGATGTGGTTGGTGTTGGAGCTCGCTGTGTTTGTGGCAATCCAATCGTCGTAGTCACTAAGCCTCGACTCTCGGATGGTTCGCCTTTCCCAACTTTCTACTACCTCTCGTTACCAGCAGCGACTGCTGCACTTTCAACTCTGGAGGCTTCAGGTTTCATGGCTGAACTTCAGGAACGCTTGGCGGTCGAACCTGAGTTGGCGAAGGCTTACGCGGCTGCTCATGAGGCTTATCTTGCCGACCGTATGAAGTATGGAGAAGTGTCGGAAATTGATGGAATTTCGGCTGGAGGAATGCCGGTGCGTGTGAAGTGTTTGCATGCTTTAGCCGGTCACTCTTTGGCGGCTGGTCCAGGAGTGAACCCAATCGGTGACATCGCTCTTGAGGCTTGCACCTGGAAGCAAAACCGCTGCCAGTGCGACCCTACTTTGTAAGCACGTTTGTAACTTCGAAGCACTTTTGAACCTTTAGACTTAAACCAAACAATTTCCCATTTTCTTTTGGAAGGCACCATGCCAAAGATCCTTATCGTCGGTGGCGGTTACGCCGGTTTCTACACGGCCAAGAAGCTTGAAAAGCACCTTGGTAAAGATGAAGCCGAAGTCACCCTGATTGACCCGCTTCCATACATGACTTACCAGCCATTCTTGCCTGAAGTCGTTGCTGGTTCTATCGAGGCTCGTCACGCAGTGGTCTCACACCGTCGTCACCTTCGCAAGACCAACATCGTCTCTGGCAAGGTAACCAACGTCGACCACAAGAAGAAGACCGCAACCGTTGAACTTGCCGGTGGTGGAAAGCAGAAGTTTGAGTACGACCAGATTGTGGTCACAGCCGGTGCCGTTTCTCGTACCTTCCCAATTCCTGGTGTCGCCGAGAACGCTATCGGCCTAAAGAACATCGAAGAAGCTATCGAAGTTCGCAACCGCATTCTTGCCAACTTTGACAAGGCTGCCAATCTTCCAGCTGGAGCAGCCCGCGACCGTCTACTTACCTTCGTAGTCGTCGGTGGTGGATTTGCCGGTATCGAAGCATTCGCTGAAATGCGTTCGCTAGCTTCGTACCTATTGCGTTACTACCCAACCTTGACCTTCGACGACGTGCACTTCCACCTAATCGAAGCAATGGGCCGCATCATGCCTGAAGTTTCGCAGAAGACCTCCGAGTGGGTTATTGCAAACCTCGACCGTCGTGGTGCCAAGATTCACCTCAACACTCAGCTGCAGTCGGCTGCCAAGGGTGTTATCCAGCTTTCGACCGGTGAATCGTTTGAGTCCGACGTAATCGTTTGGACCGCCGGCGTTATGGCTCACCCATACGTTCGCAACACCGATTTCCCACTGGACGACCGTGGTCGCATCACCGCGAAGGCGACCCTTCAGATCGTGAACGGCGAAGAAGTTGTTGCAGACGCTTGGACCGCTGGAGACGTTTCGGCGGTGCCAGACCTTTCCGGTTTTGGTGTTGGCGGTTTCTGTGTTCCAAACGCTCAGCACGCTGTTCGCCAGGCCAAGCTTTTGGCCAAGAACATCGTGGCAAACCTTCGCGGCGAAGGTGTGAAGGAATACTTCCACAAGCCGCTAGGTGCCGTTGCTGGTCTTGGAATTGGTGTCGGTGTTTACCAGTGGAAGGGCCTAGCAATCAAGGGTCTAATCGCTTGGTTCATGCACCGCGGTTACCACGGTTTGGCTGTTCCAATGTGGGAGCGCAAGATTCGCGTGTTCGCTGGATGGATCTGGAACTTCCTACTTCGTCGCGACATCGTTGGTATTTCAGCAACCAAGGCTCCTCGCGTACAGTTCGAAACCTACGCATCAAAGCCTGCCAAGAAGTAATTGGTTTAAGATTGAGGAGGCTCAGAGTAATCTGGGCCTCCTTCTTTACTAGCTCCTTTAGCCCAATGGCAGAGGCAGACGACTTAAAATCGTCACAGTGTGGGTTCGAGTCCCACAAGGAGCACATGAAAAAAGTATTCGCGGCACTAGCGGTTTCTATCCTGTTAGCTGGTTGCTCTCCAACAGCTCAAACTCCAAAAGCTGAGGCCGTTAGTTATGGTCTGCCCATGAACTGTGATATCAAGGCTTTGACCGACCTAGACCCTCAATACGAGATTGTTGACCAGACTGCCGAAGGCGTTGACGACTCGCGCGATTGTGCTGTAGGGGTACCAAATAGCGACGTCGGCATTTTCTTTGGGTATTCGGTTCGAACCCACGACCAGTGGTTGATTGTGACCGCGAAACTGGTTGGCGAAGGTTATAAGAAGTGGAATTCCGGCATTTCCGGAGTTGAAACCTGGAGATTAGAGTCTGGTGACGCTGAGTCTGGCCAGAACTGCAGCATCAGCGGATACGTTCCGGGAGTTAGTTTTTCGGTTACCGAACCTTGGACCAAGTGCGAAGACAAGTGGAACAAGGAATTGGTCGGCCATCTGGTTGACCACGCCAAGCAAAACTAGTTCGCTGAGAGCGTGCTGTGAACGGCAGTTCAATGTCCGTTCTCGTGTTTAGCATTGAGGTGTGATGCAAGTTGCGTCAAAAGGAGAAACATGGAAGCCGTTTGGATTGTTTTAGCAATCGTTGTTTTGATTGGTCTTTACCTTTGGGCTACTTACAACGGACTAATCACACTGAACACTCGGGTTGACGAAGCTTGGAGCGATATCACTATTCAGCTCAAGCGTCGTGCTGACCTCATCCCAAACTTGATTGAAACCGTGAAGGGGTATGCCTCTCACGAGAAGACCGTTTTTGAGAATGTGACTAAGGCTCGAGCCGCCACCGTCTCACCAGATGTTTTGGCAAACCCAGCGAAGGCAGCCAAGGCTGAAGGAGACTTCCAGGCCACCATGAAGAGCCTGTTTGCCGTTGCCGAAGCTTACCCACAGCTACAGGCAAATCAGAACTTCCTTTCGCTTCAGCAGGAACTAACCGACACCGAAGACAAGATCATGTCGGCTCGTCGTTTCTACAATGGTGGAGTTCGCGAACTGAACATCAAGGTGAAGCAATTCCCTCAGGTGTTATTCGTGGCATCGCTAGGCTTCAAGCCTCGTGAGTTCTTTGAGGTAGCCGACCAGGCTGCCATCCAGGAACCACCACAGGTCAAGTTCTAACAGGAGACTAAATGTATCGGGCGATTGCTGCCAATAAGCGCAACACCATATTCATCATTCTCGGTTTCATAGCTCT
>JALQVK010000047.1 GCA_023260375.1 Rhodoluna sp.
GTGGATTCCAAAGTGGCTTGACCGAATCCTCCCAGACGTGGATGTTGAAGGTGCTCAGTTAGAGCGCGAAGGGCACTAACCCAGCAAGCTAGCCATCTGCTTTTGGATGATCTTGGCGGCCTGCTCAGGGGCAACTCGCGAGATGCGGTCCATCATCTGAGCATCGCTACCCGCAAAGCCGTGATAAACGTTCGTCTCAAAGCCTTCAATGATCTTGGCTGCTGCATCGGGCGATGAGGTCATCTTGAATGAACCAGCCTTCTCTGCCATGGCCGCGGCTTCCTTCTTGGTAACTGCCTGCGAGTTGGTGGAGATGTTGGTAGCAACCGCTCCAGGGAACACCAGGGCAACTCCAACGGTGCTGCCAAAGAGTTCCATGCGCAAACCCTCGGTGAACAATTTGATGGCTGCTTTCGAAGCTCCATAAATGGTTTGTCCCGGCACTGGCACATATGAGCCCATGCTCGAGATATTTAGAATCTGTGCTTCGGGGCGCTTCATCAAGTACGGAAGGAACTCTTTCACCATCTGAACCGTTCCAAAGAAGTTCACATTGAAGACGCGGTGGAAGTCTTCGTAAGAAAGATCTTCCACTTTCTTGAATTTGTGGATGATGCCAGCGATGTTCATTAGTCCGTCAACGTGGCCGTGTTTTGCGATGACGGCTTTTGGCAGTTTCTCCACCGCTGCCAGGTCGGCAATGTTGACCACGTGTAACGAAAGGTTCGGGTTTGGGCCGCCGGCTAAGGCTTCGGTCTCCTTCAAAAGCGCCTCGTTCAGGTCGACCGCAGCTACTGTTGCGCCGGCCTTCAAAAGCTGCAGAGTCACATCTCGAGCCATGCCATTTCCGGCACCGGTGACAACGATTACTTTTCCTTGAACCTTCATTTTTCCTTCTTCTGCCAGTTTTACGTCCTAGCAATTTCAGACTACGCCTGTTGCAAAAACTTGTTTACCAAGGTGCTAATGTCATAACAAACCCTAAGGAGTACTGTGTCTTATCGTCTGGCCGCCAGCGCCGAAATGCTGTTCACCGATCTACCGTTTGAGACCCGAGTTCGAGAAATTGCGTCTCGTGGTTTCGAGGTTGAAATCTGGGACTGGACCCAAAAAGACCTAAATGCGTTGGCTGCAACTGGAGCCACCTTCGGCTCGATGACCGGTTACATCACCGGCGATTTATTAGAAGATGACGGCATCGAAGCGTTCCTGAGAACTGCAGAAGAATCTATCGAGGCGTCGAAGATCATTAACTGCCCAAGATTAAACGTGCATGGCACTGGACTGGACGGAAACGGGCAGGCCATTAGAAAGCGTTACTCAACAACCGAAGCCGAGTGGGCAAAAGCCACCGAAACCCTAACCCGTTTGGCGGAACTCGGTGAAAAGCACAACAAGATGTTCATGCTGGAAAACCTGAATCTACTGGTTGATCACCCGGGAACGCCGTTTGGTCTGGCCAGCGAAACCATTCGGTTGGTTTCATCCATAAACTCTCCATTCCTGCGCCTCAACCTCGATTTGTATCACGCCCAAATTGGTGAAGGAAACCTGACCGAACTGGTTCGTCAGGCTTATGACTACATTGGCGAAATTCAGGTGGCAGACGTTCCTGGTCGAATGGAACCGGGAACCGGCGAAATCAACTACAAACGCGTTGCGAGAGAGCTCAAAGAGCTTGGCTACGACGGCGTGGTTGGGCTTGAAGGCTGGGCTGCCGGTGATTCGGTGAAGGCTCTCGAAGCTTTCGCCGAAGCCTTCGCCTAAACTAAGTCAATGATTGGTTTCGGAAGTATCTTCAACATTGCCACGATTCTCGTTGGCACTCTGCTTGGAACCCTGCTTGGCTCAAAGCTTTCTGAAAAGACCAATCGCACGGTAACCGATTCGCTCGGCCTAATCACCATCGTGCTCGGTGGCTTGAACCTCATGTCTCTCTCAGACTCCGACTATGTGAAGGCGGTGACCGGGCCTGGCACTTTCTTCATCGTTATCTTTGCGGTTTTATTCGGCGGTATCGCGGGAAGCCTGCTCAAGATCGAAGACCGCCTCGAGGGTTTTGGTGGCTGGCTGCAAGGTAAATTCAGCAAAAAGGCCCAAGGGTCGGAAAGTCGTCAACGTTTCATCACCGGTTTTGTTGACGCATCGCTGATTTTCGCAATCGGACCGATGGCAATTCTCGGAGCAATGTCCGATGGTCTCGGTCAGGGTTCGAACACTCTGGTTGTGAAATCAATCTTGGACGGCTTCGCGTCGATTGCCTTCGCCGCCAGCCTCGGGTGGGGAGTGGCTGCTTCGGCAATTACCGTAGGTCTTTGGCAGGGACTTCTAACCGCGATTGCCTATTTCGGCGGTGCAGGTATCCCCGGTGCAATGGTTGCGGCAATTACCGCGACCGGCGGAATCTTGATGTTGGGCATAGGTCTGCGCCTACTCAACCTTCGCAAAGTTGCGGTTGCCGACATGTTGCCAGCTCTGGTACTTGCCCCGCTATTTACCTGGCTGGTTTCGTCGCTGCTTTAGAGTCCGTGGTTTTTGCGGAACACGTGCACGATTGCGTTAGCGTGACCCTGTCCCATTTCAAACTCGGTTTGTAGGAACTTCACCTGTTCCATGTGCTTTTTATCTTTGACGGCTTCGAGTTGCTTCATCCAGTGCTCAATCGGCTGGCCGTATTTTTTGATGATTGATGGGAAGTAGCTGGCTGGTCCCTGAACTTTTTCGGTCATGCTTTTACTTTCGTAGATAGTCCGTCCAAAATCAATTGGATTCCGATTTCAAGATTAGGGGTGCCGGTTAACTCCAGGTTGTCAACTACGCCGAGCGAGTTTGCTTGCAAACGTTGCTGCTCGTGCCAGACCTGACCGAGCACTAGGAAGAGAATCGATTCGGCTGCCGCGTGAGCGAGTTCTTGATTGTCGATTGCAATTGAATTCTCAAGGCGTTGCAAGGCCTGATCTGCACCTAATCCCAGAGCAAGTGTGCTGGAGACAACCTCTGCACCATCACGAAATGCGAGCAAGGCATCGCGAAGCGACAGCGCCTCTAGTTTCGCTGTCTCCTGCCAGGTCTCGGCTGTTTCAACCGGCTTAGCGAATGCCACGATGGTGTTGGAAACCTCGGCCAGCAGGCTTTGCTTGTTGGCGTAGTGCCAGTAGAGGGCGCTCGGCTGAACATCTAATGTGGCAGCTAGTTTGCGCATTGTCAGATCAGGCAGCCCAACTTCATCGAGCAGGCGCATGGCTGCTGCCAACACATCTGACTTACCGTAGCGACTTGCATTCATGATGAAGTAATACTAACCTGAACAGTGTTCAGGAAGGAATTTCAAATGAAACTAGAACTACGCGACTACCCTCGCATCGCAATCTTTGTTGGTCTAATTGCCGCACTTGGCCTATTGCCAGCAGTCAACATTCTTCCGGGAGTTCCAGTAACTGCCCAGACCCTAGGCGTAATGCTCGCTGGTGCTGTTCTTGGCAGCTACCGCGGAACCCTAGCCATCTTCATTTTTGAGGTTCTAGTTCTAGCCGGTCTCCCACTGCTTGCCGGTGGTCGCGGTGGTGTGGCAGTCTTCGCAGGTCCAACCGCGGGCTATCTAATTGGTTGGTTGATCGGCGCCTGGGTAATTGGTGCTGTCATCGCAGCTCTACCAAAGCTTCCACTCGCTGTTAGCTCTGCCATTGCATTCGTTCTTGGCGGAATCGTCGCAGTTTACGTGCCGGGCATCCTTTGGTTCGCTTACCTCAACAAGTTCCCAGTGCTGGCTGTGGCTCAGGGCAACTTGCCATTCTTAGTTGGAGACTCAATTAAGGTCGTAATCTCAGTAATCGTCTTGCTTGCACTCAAGGCTGCCTATCCAAAGGCACTAACCAAATAATGACCCTCGGGATAAAGCTTGAAGATGTGGCCGTCGAATTCGACGGTCACATCGCTTTATCCGTAACTGAATTGAACCTCAGTGCTAAGAGCATTGCAGTGATCGGCTCTAATGGCTCGGGAAAGTCAACCTTCGCCAGACTGCTCAACGGACTGGTCAAGCCAACCCGCGGTGCGGTCACAGTTTCAGGTGTAAACCCAGATACCAAGACCACCGGTTTCTTATTCAGTAACCCAGATCTGCAAATTGTGATGCCAACAGTTTTTGAGGACGTTGCCTATTCGCTAACAAATCAAAAACTTTCTAAGGACGAAGTTCGTACGCGCGTTGAATCCGCACTCACCGCAGTTGGTCTAATTGAATTACAAGAAGCTAACTGCCACACGCTTTCCAGTGGTCAGAAGCAACTACTGGCACTGGCATCAAACATCGTTCGCGAACCGAAGGTCCTAGTTGCCGACGAACCAACCACTCTGCTCGATCTTCCCAACACCAAGCGAATTACAAAACTTCTGCACTCGTTGCCGCTGGAACAGTTGGTAATTGTGACCCACGATCTAGACCTTGCGGCAACTGCCGATGAAGTTATCTGGTTCGATGCCGGCCAGGTAAAGCAGGTTGGAAAACCTGCCACCGTGATTCCGGCGTATCGAAAGCACTTCGAGTGATCAGTCTCTACAAGCCAGGTAACTCCTTAGTTCACCGAGTTCCAGCCGGTTGGAAACTGCTCGCTCTCACGCTGTCACTGGTACCTATCACGGTTTACGGCAAGAATTTGGTCGGGTCACTAATTGAGCTCGTCGCTGTATTCACGCTTTTTATAGTCGCAGGTGTTGGGGCCAAGGGCTTTCTGAAGCACCTCTGGAAGCTCAAGGTTTTGCTGATTATTGTGGCAGTTCCGCAAATCATCTTCAACGGCGCAGTTCAGGGTGCATACAACTCAGTTGCAGTGATTGTCGGCGTTTTACTGGCGGCCCTGCTGTCGCTGACGACCAAGACTTCAGACATCGTGGAGTTACTGCAAAAAATTACACGATCACGTTCATTCGCACTATTGATTGCTCTCAGCATCAACTCGATTGCGCTCGTCTTGGGTTTTTCAAACAACATCTCGGAAGCATCGTTGGCGCGTGGAGTAAAACCAAACCCGGTAAGGCAAATCGTCACACTTTTCGTGGTCTCACTTCGCTATGCAGACGACTATGCCGAAGCGTTGGCTGCCCGCGGAGTTGTGGTCTAGGCCTTCTCTTTAGTAACCGGGCTCAAAATAGCCGAGATCACCATCAGCGCG
>JALQVK010000099.1 GCA_023260375.1 Rhodoluna sp.
AACATCGGCATCTTCAACATTTAGCCAGAACTGGTAGAAGGCATAAGGGCTGGTGAATTCGGCATCCAACCAAACCGCGTTACCTTCCGACTTACCAAATTTCTTGCCATCAGAGTTTGTAATTAGCGGAGTTGCCAAGATGTGCGCGCTTTTACCCTCGACACGGTGAATTAGGTCTGTTCCGCTGGTGAGGTTTCCCCACTGGTCTGAACCACCGGTCTGAAGTACACAGTCATAGCGCTTGAAAAGCTCTAGGAAGTCGAGTCCCTGAAGAATTTGGTAGCTGAATTCGGTGAACGAAATACCGGCATCGCTGTTCAGGCGTGCCGACACGGCATCTTTGGAAAGCATTTTGCCAACCCTAAAGTGTTTACCGATATCGCGAAGGAAGTCGATAGCACTTAGCGGTTCGGTCCAGTCGAGGTTGTTGACCAAACGAGCACTAGTCTCCCCTTCGAAGGAAAGAAAACGTGATGCCTGAACTCCGAGCTTGTAAACCCACTCGGCAACGGTGCTCTTGTCGTTGAGGGTGCGCTCGGCGCTTGGGCGAGGGTCGCCAACCAGACCGGTCGACCCACCGATTAGGCACAGCGGTTTATGCCCTGCAAGCTGCAAGCGACGCATTGTCAAAAGCTGCACCAAGTTACCAAGGTGAAGACTCGGTGCCGTTGGGTCGAAGCCACAGTAGTAGGTGATCTGACCGTCGAGTGCCGCACGCAGTTCCTGCTCGTCGGTGGAAAGTGCCACAAGTCCGCGCCACTTCAATTCGTCCAGGATGTGGCCGAAAGACTGGTCGTTGCTCTGGGTCGCCAGAATTGCCGGGTTACTCATTAGTTGACACCCTTTGCAACTAACTTGCGAAGTGAGGAGATCTGCTCGATGACTCTAGGAAGCGCAGTACCACCGGCGCCAGAGCGAGCCTTGATTGAACCTGACACTGAGAGAACGTCACGTACCTCAGGGGTCAGTTTCTTAGAAATGTTAGCCATCTCGTTGTCTGGAACCTGGTGAAGCTCAAGACCATTCTTTTCACAGTAGGAAACTAATTGACCAGTTATCTCGTGGGCATCGCGGAATGGAACCTTCTGCTTTACCAACCACTCGGCAACATCGGTTGCGAGCGAGAAACCAGCCGGAGCCAAAAGCTCAAGACGGTTCTTGTTGAAAGTCATGGTGGCAACCATGCCAGTGAAAGCTGGAAGCAAGATTGACAGGGTGTCTACGGTATCGAAGACCGGCTCCTTGTCTTCCTGAAGGTCGCGGTTGTAGCTAAGTGGCAAAGCCTTCAAGGTTGCTAGCAAACCGGTTAGGTTACCGATCAAACGACCGGACTTACCACGAGCCAATTCGGCTACGTCTGGGTTCTTCTTCTGAGGCATGATTGACGACCCCGTTGAATAGGCGTCGTCCAGTTTGATGAAATCGAACTCGGCGGTAGCCCAGATGATGATCTCTTCGCTGAAACGCGAGAGGTTGATTCCGATCATGGTGCATATGAAAGCAAATTCAGCGACGACGTCGCGGCTGGCGGTTGCATCCATGGAATTCTGGGTCGGGCCAGAAAGTCCAAGTTCCTTGGCAACTAGGTGTGGGTCGAGGCCGAGAGTTGATCCGGCTAAGGCTCCAGCACCATAAGGCGACAAACTTGCGCGCTTACGCCATTCGCTCAGGCGCTCTAGGTCGCGCGACAGCGGCCAGGCGTGAGCAAGAAGGTGGTGCGCTAGCGAAACTGGCTGCGCGTGCTGGAAGTGGGTACGTCCAGGCATGGCTACTGCAAGATTTTCTTCGGCACGGTCGGTTAGGACCTGAATCAACTGCAGCACCAAAGACTCAAGGTGGTTGGCTTCATCCAAAAGATAGGTGCGAATCAACGTAGCAATCTGGTCGTTACGAGAACGGCCGGCACGAACCTTGCCACCAAGTTCGGCTCCAGCAATCTCAATTAGACCGCGCTCAAGTGCTGAGTGAACGTCCTCATCGGCAGGCTTGGCAGAAAAACTTCCGTCTTCGATACGAGAAAGTAGTTGAACAAGGGACTTATCCAGCTTTTCGAGTTCGGGTACGGTCAGGTAACCGGCCGAGTGCAACGCCTTGATGTGGGCTCGGGTGCCAGCGATGTCATAGCTGGCTAGTCGCCAGTCAAAGTGAATCGAGCGACTAAGCGCCGCAACTGACTCAGCGGGGCCACCCTCAAAACGGCCACCCCAGAGTGCTCCTGCGTCACCCGCACGATTCGACATGTTGCTCCTAAAGTCTTTGATTTAGTAAATCTTACCTAGCGGGCTTGTTTTGCCAGCCAGATCATCAACGCCTTCTGAGCGTGTAGACGGTTTTCCGCTTCGTCCCAGATGACCGACTGCGGACCATCGATGACCTCGGCCGAAACCTCGTAACCGCGGTAAGCCGGTAGACAGTGCAGGAAGATTGCGTCGGCGTTGGCACGGGACATAAGCGCAGCATCGATGGTGTAGCCAGCAAAGGCTTCTATGCGCTGTTGCTTCTCGGCTTCTTGACCCATCGAAATCCAGGTGTCGGTGGTAACTACATCGGCTCCAATTACGGCTTCCTCTGGATTTCCGTAAACCCTGATTGAACCACCGGTTTCGGCAGCAATTTCTTCGGCACGACGAACGATGTGTGGCGCTGGCGCGTAGGCAGCCGGAGCCCCGATGCGAACATGCATTCCAGCCATGGCGCAACCAATTAGGTAGGAGTTAGCCATGTTGTTCGCGGCGTCACCAATGTAAGCAATCGACAAGCCGGCAAGCGAACCCTTGTGCTCCTTGATGGTGAGCAGGTCTGCCAAAATCTGGCAAGGGTGGTAATCGTCTGAAAGCGAGTTGATT
>JALQVK010000110.1 GCA_023260375.1 Rhodoluna sp.
CAAGCACGCTCCAAGCTTGCTTGCATGGACCAACCCAACCGTAAACAGCTACCACCGCCTAGTTCCTGGTTACGAAGCACCAGTAAACCTTGTTTACTCGGCTGGTAACCGCTCGGCTGCAATCCGTATCCCAATGACCGGAACCAACCCGAAGGCAAAGCGCATCGAGTTCCGCGCGCCAGACGCTTCGGCTAACCCATACTTCGCATTCGCTGCGATGCTTATGGCTGGTCTTGACGGTATCAAGAACCGCATCGAGCCAATGGCACCAGTCGACAAGGACCTATACGAGCTACCTCCAGAGGAAGCCAAGAACATCCCTCAGGTTCCAGGCGACCTAGAGTCAGTTCTTCAGGCACTTGAGGCTGACCACGAGTACCTACTTCAGGGCGATGTGTTCACCAAGGACCTAATCGAGAACTGGATCGACTACAAGCGTGTAAACGAGATCAAGCCACTATCGCTTCGTCCGCACCCTTACGAGTTCGAACTCTACTTCGGTTGCTAATTAGCTAAACCAAAAAGCCCTCAGGAGCGATCCTGAGGGCTTTTTTATACGTCGTAGAACAATCGCTCAAAGACCATACGCGAACGCCTTGTGAAGGCAAGATAGTCCTGCTCAAGTTGAGAAGCAGAGCCACGCGGGTATTCAAGAATTCTCGCCATACCTTCCAACTGTCTTCGATCAGTCGTTAGAACATCGCTACGACGAGTTCCCCAGAGCACTACTGCCGAACGAATTCGAGAGGCTAATTTCCAAGCCTCCGCCAAAACGGTTGCGTCGTGGCGCTCAATTAATCCTTCGTCTACGCAGGCTTCTAGTGCCTGAAGAGTTTTTGGGGTGCGAATTGCCGGATGTTTTGCCCCATTTATTAGCTGCATCAGTTGGACTAGCCATTCGACATCACTTAGTGAGCCTCGTCCCAGTTTCAGGTGGCGTTTTGGGTCGGCTCCCTGTGGCAAACGTTCTGTTTCGACCCTGGCCTTTATCCGACGAATCTCAACCACTGCCGAAGCGGGGACTTCGGTTGGGTAACGATAGGCGTCAATAAGTTTTGTGAAGCCGGACACCAATTCCTCGCTACCAGCAATCACCCGAGCACGCAAAAGAGCTTGCGCTTCCCAAGTGTTGGCCCATTTTTCGTAATAGGCAGCGTAGGAATCCAGCGAGCGTGCAATTGGGCCGTTTTTACCCTCTGGACGCAGGTCAATGTCGAACTCAAATTCGAGCACCGGGTCTGCGGCCAATCTTCTCAGTTCTGAAATTTGACGCTCGGCAGTTTTCTGGGCGTCATCGGAACCGAGAGGTTGATAGACGAACATAAGGTCTGCATCAGAACCAAAACCTAATTCGGCTCCGCCAAAACGACCCATGGCGACAATTCCCAGATCGATAGTCCCGTCGGCAGTGAGGTCTTTTAGAGCCAGTAAATAACTTTCGGTGATGTCGCTTAAACCCTGAGAAATCTCGTCGATGGTTAGTTCACCCAGCACAGCCCCCATCGCCAAACGCAGTGTTTCACGGCGACGAATACCTCGAATACTCGTGGCGGCTTTTTCGGTCTCGTCGTGGCGTTCAATGATGGAATTCATTTCGGCGCGAAGCTCTTCCAAGGAAATCGCCTTTAGGTCGGCAGGGTCTTCAAACCAAGCCGCAGCTTCTGGGTGCCGTTCAAAAAGTCCCGTTGCCAATTTACTGCTTGAGAGAACTTGAGTCATGCGTTCAGCTGCGCCACTGGAGTCACGAAGCATCCGGAGATACCACGGGGACTCCCCTAAATCTTCAGAGAGACGCCTAAAAGCGAGAAGGCCAGAGTCGGGGTCGCTACCTTTGGCAAACCACTCCAATAAAACGGGTAGAAGTTGCTTTTGAATAGCAGCCCTTCGAGAAAGCCCGCTGGTCAGTGCTTCAATGTGAACCAAAGCCGACTTTGGATCATCAAAACCAATTGCTCGCAATCGATCCAAAATTTGTTCACTTGAAAGTTGAGCGCCATCTCCAAGTTTGGCGACAGCACTAAGCAGTGGGCGGTAGAAAACCTTTTGGTGCAGTGATCGAACTTCGAGCTTGACTTCATTCCACTTGGACAACAGCTGGTCACTAGTCCACCGAATGTTCAACCCTCTAGCAATTGAACGCACCTGGCTTTCTGATTCAGGCATCAGATGAGTCCTTCTCATCTGAGAGAACTGAATTCGGTGTTCAATCGACCTCAAGAATTTGTAATGCCTGAAGAAAATGTCAGCATCAGTTCGGCTCATGTAGCCGCCATTGGCCAAACTGGCGATCGCGTTTATGGTGTCTGTTACCCGAACCGATTCATCGGTTCTCCCGTGCACCAACTGCAAAAGTTGGACGGTGAATTCGATGTCACGTAGCCCACCAGGTCCCAATTTTATTTGTCGATTGACTTCATTTTCCGGAATGTGTTCAAGCACTCGCTCGCGCATCTTTTGGGCAGCCTCAACAAAGCCGTCGCGACCAGTTGCCGCCCAAACCAGGGGATGAATTCGAACTAAATATTCCGACGCCAGCTCCGAATCGCCAGCAGCGAAGCGAGCCTTTAGTAAGGCTTGAAACTCCCAATTTTGCGCCCAGCGTTCGTAATACGCGATGTGCGAATCGACGGTGCGAACCAGCGCACCAGATTTTCCTTCTGGGCGAAGATTTGGGTCTACCTGCCAAAGCATGGGTTCAGAAGCTGTGCCATCCATGGCTCGCATCATTCGTGTTGCCAAACGAGTTGCAATTTCTAGAGCTCGTTCTCGCTCTAGTTCTGCACTAGCACTTTCGGCTACAAATATGACGTCGACGTCACTGATGTAGTTGAGCTCTCGGGCACCACACTTCCCCATGGCAATTACAGCCAATCGGGTGTTAGCAACCTCGCTAGCGCTGTAGGTGCCGTGATCACTGGTGTTGGTAAGTTCCCATCGGGCAACCTTCAGTCCAGCTTCCATCGCCTCTGTGGCTAAATCTGACAACTGCCTTGAAACCTCAGAAAAAGCCTCAACTGGATCTGGTCTGGTTACATCGAAGGCAATGAGACGAAGCAACTCTCGGCGATAAACCAAACGAATTGCAACCCAGCGATCTTCTAGCGCAGCTCCAGCTTTTGAAAGTGCTTCATCAAAACACTTACGGAGTGTTTGCAGGTCGGGCAAACTGGATTCTTTTGCCTCAAAAACATGTAGAAAATCAGGACGTCGTCGAAGCAGATCAACCATGGCGCTCGAAGCTCCAACCGTTCGAACCAATCTGGACGCCGATTCGGTTTTCGACAGAAGTTTTTTGATTGTTGAACGGTCCATCGTGGCGAGGTCAAGAAGCGCGTTGAGTGCCTGATCCGGATTCGATGCTTGGCCCAATTCAGCCAAAGCGGATCTTCCGGAGTCGCCAACAGCAGCTACCAATTGATCTAGCTTGGGGACGGTGCCTTCTAATTCAACGAAACCATACCGCGCCAGCTCCGAAAGACCCAGGCTAGCCATGAGGAACTATAGGGTTTCGAGGTTTTGGTGAAGTTCGAACGGAGTTACCTGTGAGCGATATTCGCTCCACTCACGACGCTTGTTTGCGAGTACGTAACTGAACACTTCTTCGCCAAGAACTTCTGCGGCGAGTTCAGACTCTTCCAACTTGCGGATCGCGTGATCTAGGCTCTGAGGAAGCGGCTGAATTCCCATGGCTCGGCGTTCTGAATCGGTTAGATTCCAAACGTTGTCCTCGGTTTCGGCAGGAAGTTCATAACCTTCTTCGATGCCCTTGAGTCCTGCGGATAGGATCAAAGCGTAGGCCAAGTATGGGTTTGCCGCTGAGTCGATGGCACGATACTCAATTCGGGAACTTTGACCCTTTTCTGGCTTGTAAAGCGGCACGCGTAGCAATGCTGAGCGGTTGTTGTGACCCCAGCAAACGAAAGACGGAGCTTCACCGCCACCCCACAGGCGCTTGTAGCTGTTTACATATTGGTTAGTAACAGCGGTGATTTCGGGTGCGTGGCGCAGTACGCCAGCCATGAACTGACGGGCAGTCTTCGAAAGGTGGTATTGGCCACTGGCATCGAAGAATGCGTTGGTGTCACCTTCAAACAACGACATGTGGGTGTGCATTCCGGACCCCGGGTGCTGAGTGAAAGGTTTTGGCATGAACGTGGCGTAGACACCCTGCTCAATCGCTACTTCCTTGATGACGGTTCTGAACGACATAATGTTGTCGGCCATTGTCAAAGCATCCGCATAGCGAAGGTCAATTTCGTTCTGTCCAGGGCCGCCCTCGTGGTGGCTGAATTCAACCGAAATACCAAGTTGCTCCAACATTTGAACTGCACGTCGACGGAAATCGTGGGCGGTTCCACCAGGAACGTTGTCGAAGTATCCAGCCTTGTCCACGGGCACTGGCTCGCCATCTTCATTTAGCTGTGACGATTTCAGGAGATAGAACTCAATCTCTGGGTGGATATAGAAAGTGAAGCCCATGTCGCTAGCCTTGCTGAGAGCACGGCGCAAAACGTTTCGTGGATCTGCTGCTGCAGGTTGACCGTCTGGGGTTTGAATGTCGCAGAACATGCGGGCGGTTGGGTCAATCTCGCCACGCCAAGGAAGAATCTGAAAGGTAGATGGATCTGGCATGGCCAACATGTCGGCTTCGTAGGTGCGTGCCAATCCTTCGATGGCACTTCCGTCGAAGCCCAATCCTTCGCTAAATGCCCCTTCGACTTCCGCCGGTGCAATCGCAACCGACTTCAAGGTTCCAGCAACGTCGGTGAACCAAAGTCGCACAAATTTGACCGAGCGTTCCTCGATAGTTCTGAGAACGAAATCTGTTTGCTTGTCCACGGGATGTGCCTCTCTAATTGCCTACTACTAGGCTAGTCCTTATGCCGTTTATTCGCCTAGCCATGGCTCAAAGTAACCCGATTGTCGGAGACATTTCGGGCAACCTTGCCAAGGTGTTGGAGCAAACTTCTTCAGCAGCTAAATTGGGTGCCAATTTGGTTCAGTTTGGCGAGATGTCTATCACCGGTTACCCAGTTGAGGATTTGGTTACTCGGGAGTCATTTGTCTCTGCTGCCGAACGTGCGGTTACCGAACTTGCTGCCGAATTAGTTAAGCGGGGTCTTGGCGAAATTGCCGTAGTAATTGGAGCGCCTAGAAAGAGCTCCACCCCAACTGGTTGGGCTATTGCCAGCAACTCAGCGTTCGTGCTTTATCAAGGCAAAATTCTCGCCAGCTACAGCAAGCATCACCTGCCCAACTATTCGGTATTTGATGAATATCGAAACTTTGTGCCTGGGCACGAGGTTGGAGTCTTTGAGCTTTTTGGAATCAAATTCGCTTTGGCAATCTGTGAGGACATTTGGCAAGCCGGTGGGCCAGTAGCAAGAATTCGCGAACACCAAACTCAACTCACGCTAGTGCTAAATGGCTCGCCTTTTGAAGTCGACAAAGACGATCGACGTCTTCGGTTGGTTCGAGAATTAGCTAGAACTCAAAACACGGCGGTTTCCTACGTCAACCTCGTTGGCGGGCAGGATGATTTGGTATTCGATGGGGACAGCATCTTTACCACTGCCGACGGTGAACTGATTGCACGAGGCGAACAATTCGCTGAAGATTTGGTCCTGATTGATTTTGACGGAACTAGAGCAACTTTGGTCAGCGAGCATGTACAAACCAAAGCAGACGACGACTGGCAAATCTGGAATGCGCTGGTACTGGGATTGCGCGACTACGTTCAGAAAAATGGCTTCAAATCGGTAGTTCTCGGCCTCAGCGGCGGTATCGACTCCGCAGTAGTTGCCACCATAGCCGCCGACGCGATTGGTGCCGAAAATGTTTATGGCATTTCGATGCCATCAAAGTATTCGTCGGATCACTCAAAAGATGACGCCGCTATTTTGGCAGGAAATTTGGGTTGCCACTTCGAAACTGTTGCCATCGAAAGTATGGTCAAGGTATTTGAGAGTGAATTGGATTTAGGTGGTTTGGCCAGCGAAAACCTTCAAGCTCGAATGCGCGGAGTAATCCTGATGGCACTGAGCAATAACGACGGTCACCTTACTCTCACCACCGGCAACAAGAGCGAATTGGCGGTTGGCTACAGCACTATTTATGGAGACTCGGTTGGTGGTTTTGCTCCAATAAAGGACGTTGAAAAAACTTCTGTTTGGCGCCTTGCTAAATGGCGTAACGCATGGGCTGATTCGATTGGCGAAAAACCTCCAATCCCGGAGAATTCGATTTTGAAACCCCCTTCTGCAGAACTTCGCCCAGACCAAACCGACCAGGATTCACTACCCGACTATGAAATCCTGGACGCAATCCTGGATGCCTACGTGGAAAAACGTCGAGGTGTTTCTGAAATCATCTCGAGCGGCTTCGATATCGAGGTCGTGAACAAAGTTGTTGCTCTAGTGGACCGAGCAGAGTGGAAGCGCCGTCAAGGCGCTATCGGTCCTAAAATTACTGGGATGGCCTTTGGTCGCGACCGCAGACTTCCAATCACAAATAAGTACAAAGGATAAACAATGGCAGCAGATCGTCTAATTTCATCGGGTGGACCTTGGGAAGGCAAGATTGGTTACTCGCGTGCCGTGGTTGCCGGTGAGTATGTTCACGTTTCGGGCAGTACCGCTACCGTCGATGGTGAATTGCAGCACAAGGGAGACGCATATGGTCAGACCTTAGTGGCCCTTGAGACTGTCATTTCTGGAGCGCTTGCCCAGGTTGGTTACACCTTGGCCGACGTGGTTCGTACTCGCGTTTACCTGGCTGATGCTGCCGACATGGACCGAGTTGGAGAAGCTCACGGAAAGGTCTTTGGTGAAATCAGACCCGCAGCCACAATCCTCGCGGGCATTCAGTTCATCAATCCAGAAATGCTGGTTGAAATCGAAGTGGATGCCTGGAAACGAAACTAGTGAACGCTCACTCCCCTAAGGTGGTTCGAACCTCTACCCTGTTGGAATTCAAGCAGCAGGGTAGAAAAATTACCTGCCTCACTTCCTACGATTCGATGACCGCTGGAATTTTCGATAAGGCCGGCATCGATGTTTTGTTGGTTGGCGATTCGGCTGCGAACACTGTCCTAGGTTTTGATTCAACTTTGCCAATTACTTTGGAAGAAATGATTCCGTTCGGTCGAGCTGTGGCTAATGCGGCTGAGCGAGCGCTAGTGGTGATCGATCTTCCATTCGGTAGTTACGAAACTGGGGCTTCTGAAGCCTTGGCTAATTCGATAAGGGTTATGAAACAGACCAATGCCTCTGCTGTGAAAATTGAGGGCGGTATTCGAAGTGCAGCTCAAATTAGAACCTTAGTTGAGGCTGGAATCCCGGTAATGGGGCATGTCGGCTTCACACCTCAGAGCGTAAACACCCTCGGCGGATTTAAGGTGCAAGGTCGTGGAGAAAGCGCTGAAG
>JALQVK010000113.1 GCA_023260375.1 Rhodoluna sp.
ACCAGCGACCTTGAACCCTTGGACGCGCAGAACGCTTTCTGGCAGAACCTTGAGGGCGAACTAAATCAGCGGGAGCAACATTTGCGCTCCCAAGGCTTTGCAGCGTGGGAACAGTTGGAACGCCAGGGGACTAGTAATCCCCGAATGCTGGTGATCGTTGATGAGGTTGTGGCTGCCATAAGAACCACACCAAAAGCCCTCGAAGCGGTAACTCGCATTGCCACCAAGGGCCGCTCGCTTGGAATGCACCTGCTGGTTACCTCGCAGTCGCTGGTTGGTATCCCCCGTGAGGTTTTGATTAATCTGCGCTCGCGGTTAGCGCTAGCCGGAACCGATGAAGTCGAACTGCTGCAACTGGGTTGCAAAGAGAAAATGGGCTCATCCACAGAGCAAACGAAAGCCGCCGTGCTTTTGCACGACGGCCAAACGTTTAAGGTTCAGGTACCTCTGGGCGCTAGGCGAGTACCTCTGCCAGTGGCTTGAAGCTCATGGCGTGAGCCACGGCAACCGGCTCGCTGGTGAGAACGCCGTCGTGGCTGTTTAGGCCAAGCGCTAGTGAACCATCGGCCTGAAGCGCCTTCTTCCAGCCGTTATTGGCAAGCGAACGAGCGTAAGGCAAGGTTGCGTTGGTTAGTGCGTAGGTCGAGGTGTGAGGTACCGCACCAGGCATGTTGGCAACACAGTAGAAGATGGCGTCGTGAACCTTGAAGGTTGGGTCCGCGTGAGTGGTTGGCTTCGAGTCTGCGAAGCAACCGCCCTGGTCGATTGCAATGTCTACCAAAACCGAACCAGGCTTCATGTTCTTCACGTGCTCGTTGGTAACCAACTTTGGAGCCTTGGCGCCGGGAATTAGTACCGAACCAATTACTAGGTCGGCATCGGCCAAGGCTCGCTTGATTTCAAAAGAGTTAGAGGCAATCGTTCGCACTCGGCCGGCGTAGTGGTGATCAAGTTCGCGCAAACGGTTGAGGTTGGTGTCTAGAACTGTAACCTCAGCTCCCGAGCCAACGGCCATAGCGACCGCGTTGGTGCCTGCAACTCCACCACCGAGCACAACTACCTTGGCTGGGCGAGTGCCGGGTACTCCGCCAAGAAGCATTCCGCTTCCACCGTTGTGGCGCATCAAAGTTTCTGCGCCAACCTGAATCGATAGTCGACCAGCCACCTCGCTCATCGGTGCCAGTAGCGGCAGCTGTCGGCTTGGAAGCTGAACGGTCTCGTAGGCAATAGCCGTGACCTTCTTCTCTACCAACTGCTTGGTAAGTTCAAGATCTGCAGCGAGGTGTAGGTAGGTGAACAGCACTAGGCCTTCGCGAAGGAATCCGTATTCGGATGCGATTGGTTCCTTGACCTTCATCACCATGTCACCGGCGGCCCAGGTAGTTTCAGCATCGTTAAGAATCGTGGCTCCAGCCTCAACGTATTCCTTGTCGGAAATGCTCGAACCGTTTCCGGCTCCGGCCTGCACAAACACCTCGTGTCCGGCGGTAACAAGTTCGTGAACTCCAGCCGGGGTTATGGCTACACGGAATTCGTTGTTTTTGACTTCGGCGGGAACCGAGATGCGCATTTTCTCTCCTTAGGTCGGCAACGTCGCCGAGCAACGAAATAACGATACCCGAAGTAGAAGAATTGCCGTTTTTTGTTATTTGTAAGCGAGTGTTTATGGCAGTATTTGATTGATACGTCCACAGGCGTCTCATTGGTTGTTGTCTGGACAGCGATGTCCCTTCGATGTAAAGGAGCCCAGTTTGTCTGAGCAGCTTCAAACTCCTAATGCCGCGCAAATCACCCGCCGTGCAGTTATCGGTGGCGCCGGTGCAATCAGCGTGGCAGCCCTCTTGGCAGCCTGTTCGCCTGGTGGTGGCAAGAAGACCCTGGCAGCAGCCAAGGATGTCTCGGACACCGAGAAGACCCTGATCTGGGACAACTGGCCGTATTACATGGACGGCGAGGACGGCTCGCTTCCAACCATCAAGGCTTTCGAGAAGCAGACCGGTATCAAGGTCACTTACAACATCAACGTTGACGACAACAACACCTACTTCGCTCGCATCAAGAACCAGCTTGCCTCTGGTACCGACACGGGCGCCGACACTTTCTGTCTAACCGACTGGATGGTTTCTCGTTTGATCGACAACGGTTACGTTCAGGAACTGAACTACGACAACATGCCGAATGTCACCAAGAACCTGAACCCTGCTTTCAAGGACAAGTTCGGTGCCTTCGACGAAGGTCGCACTCACTCGCTTCCTTGGAAGGGCATCATTGCCGCGGTTGGTTACCACAAGGCGAACTACAAGAAGCTAACCGGCAAGGACGCCCCAACCACCCTCGAAGACCTTTGGGCTCCAGAGTTGAAGGGTCGCGTTGAGGTTCTTTCGGAAATGCGCGACACCTTAGGCATCATGATGCTGGCAGCTGGTGTTGACATCTCGAAGTTCACTTCGGACGAATTCCACGCAGCGCTCGACCTGTTCACCGAGAAGGTTTCTTCCGGTCACATCCGCTCGATCAAGGGCAACTCTTACGTCGACGACTACAAGTCGGGCGACGCAGTTGCCGGTATCGTTTGGGCCGGTGACCTGGTTGGTGCAAACCTTGAACTTGGCAGTGACGACCTTGGTGTGGTTTTACTTGAGACCGGCTCAACCTTCGCTTGTGACAACTTCGTGATCCCTATGGGTTCGGCTCACAAGAAGAATGTTGAAACCATCATCGACTACTACTTCACCCCCGAGATTGCTGCGAAGCTCGCTCTGGCCGGTGTTTACTACGTAACCCCAGTCATGGGCACCCGCGAGATCGTTATCAAGGAAGACCCAGCGTTGGCTAACAACGAACTGATTTTCCCTTCAGACGAAATCTTCGCAACCAAGCTAAAGCAGTTCCGTCCGTTGACTTCGAAGGAAGACAACGAGTTCTCGCAGGCTTGGTCCAAGGCTTCGAACGGTGTTGTGTAATTGGCCATTGATT
>JALQVK010000119.1 GCA_023260375.1 Rhodoluna sp.
CGATCTCGCGCAGCGGGTTGAGCTTGAGCCGGATGCCGAGCTGACGGATCGTCTGCGACGGCTGGATGAACGTGCGCCCGACGTAGGCGTTCTTGACCAGCCCGTGACCGAACGGAATGCCAGATTCCTGCGAGTAACCAATCGCGGCCGGAGTTCCCGACTCTGGGGTTGGAATTACTAGGTCGGCTTCAACCGCGTATTCGCGAGCCAACTGACGACCCATCTCAACGCGAGCGTCGTAAACGTTCTTGCCGTTGATGCTGGTGTCTGGACGAGCCAGGTAAACGTATTCGAAGACACAGCCGGCGCGCTTGGTCTCTGCAAAGTGGGTTGAACGTAGACCGTTTTCGTCGATCGCAATCAGTTCACCAGGCTCAACTTCACGAACGAAAGAAGCACCGACGATGTCTAGTGCGGCAGTTTCCGAAGCAACCACCCAACCGCGCTCGAGGCGACCCAAAACTAGCGGACGAACACCCTGCGGGTCGCGAGCGGCATACATGGTGGTTTCATCCATGAACACCAAACAGAAAGCACCCTTGACCTTTGGCAACAGCTCGAGAGCGGTTGATTCTAGGGTGTGGTCGAGGTCTCCAGCCATCAGCGCGGTAAGCACTGCGGTGTCGGTGGTGTTACCGCCGGTGATCTCGTTGCTCTCCTGGTCTGGGTAACGAGCCTTCAGTAGGTCTAGCAGATCGGCAGTGTTGGTCAGGTTTCCGTTGTGAGCCAGAGCAATGGTTCCAGCGGAAGTGCGTCCTAGGGTTGGCTGAGCATTACGCCAAGACGAAGCGCCGGTGGTTGAGTAACGGTTGTGACCGACCGCAATGTGGCCAACCAGGCTCTCCAGAGCCGATTCCGAAAAGACCTGAGAAACCAGACCCATGTCTTTGTAAACCAAAATCTTTTTGCCATCAGAGGTGGCGATACCGGCCGATTCTTGGCCGCGGTGCTGGAGTGAGTAAAGGCCGAAGAAGGTGAGCTTGGCTACTTCTTCCCCGGGAGCCCAAACACCGAAAACACCACACTGGTCTTTTGGTAGTTCTTCATCGGGTAGCAGATCGTGATTCAACAAGCCGTCGCCACGAAGCATTGCTACCCTCGATTCAAAGTTGGGGGGAATCCTTCTATAAGTTTAGCGGCTACGCGTAGCCTCTACGGTCTTCGATCGCTTGCGGGAAATGAAATCCAGTACTAGTGCGAAGACCAGACCAAAGGCCCCACCGATTCCAGCCAACCAAGCGATCAGGTAACCGAGAATCGGTTGAGCGGTTCGGTCGGCTTCAGAGATGAACGAGTTGAGAATCAAAGCCACGACGACGCCAATTACCGCAAACAAAATTAGGAACGGCAGAAACTTCGGCGCTTTGCGAATCTGAACTTTTTCTTTAGGCATGTATCTATTGAACCACTAGCGCCAGATTGGGAAAACGTCGGAGATGTCGGAACGGGTTCCAGAAGCCAAAATGCGACCAGAAGAAACCAGTGAATCCCAGGTAACTTCTCCAACCGCGAGCGCAAACCAGTCGGCCGATGAAAGTTCAACGGTGTTTGGAGGGGTGCCACGTTTGTGAGCGAGCCCGTCGATGCATTGAACTGCGCCAAGTGGAGGCACCCGCACCTCAACCGATTTGCCAGGACGCAAGAAAGACAACTCTTCCAGCAGGTAACGAACGGCCGCCTTGAAATCGTCGTCGGAATTTACCCGCTTCGAAGCATCGGACAGCACAGCGCGCACGGCAGCAATTCCGTCGATTGGTTTGATTCTGCGGATGGGCATGCCACCAGCCTAGCCAAGTCGCTTAAACTTGAGTAATGAAAATCCTGGTTCTTGGTTCTGGCGCTCGCGAGCACGCGATCGTCAAGGCGCTGGTTCGCACCGGCACTCACGCCGACAAAATTGTGGTTGCCCCTGGTAACGCTGGTATCGCCAATGACGTTGCTTGCGACCCTAGCCTAAACATGATGGACCCAGCCGCGGTCACCGAATACGCCAAGAACAAGGGTTTCGAGTTGGTCATCATTGGCCCAGAGGCTCCGCTTATTGAAGGTGTCGCCGACCCACTTCGCGCAGCTGGCATCGATGTCTTCGGTCCAAGCAAGGTTGCCGCACAGCTCGAAGGCTCAAAAGCTTTTGCCAAAGAGATCATGGCTGCCGCCGGAGTTCCAACCGGTCGCGCTCACGAGTGCACGACCATCGAAGAGGTTGAATCGGCCATCGACGACTTCGGCGCACCATATGTTGTGAAAGCCGATGGCCTAGCTGCCGGCAAAGGCGTCATTGTTACCAACGATCGAGACGCCGCTCTCGAGCATGCCAAAAAGTTCCTTCGCCTAGGCATCCTGGTTGAAGAGTTCCTCGATGGCGAAGAGGTTTCGCTGTTCTTCCTTAGCGACGGCAAGAGCGTTCTGCCGCTGACGCCAGCGCAAGATTTCAAGCGCGCCTTCAACAACGATGAAGGACCGAACACCGGTGGCATGGGTTCCTACACCCCGCTACCTTGGCTACCGGCTGGCTTCGTCGACGAAGTGCGCGAGACCATCGCCGAACCAACCGTGAAAGAACTTGCCAACATTGGTGCGCCATTCGTGGGTCTGCTCTACAGCGGTCTAATCGTGACCAAGTCCGGCATTCGCGTCATCGAATTCAACGCTCGCTTCGGCGACCCAGAGACTCAGGTGGTTCTCCGCCGTCTAGTCACCCCACTGGAAGGTCTACTTCACAAGGCAGCCTCTGGTCAGCTCGCTTCAAGTCCGGAACCAGAGTTCAGCAACGACGTTGCCGTGGCTGTGGTTGTGGCCAGTGAAGGCTACCCAGACTCTAGCGCCCCAGATCGTGAACTCAGTGGCATCACCGAAGCCGAGAGCGTTGAAAACGTTGAGGTTTGTGTAGCCGCAGCAAAGAATGTCGATGGCAAGCTCATGGCCAACGGCGGTCGTGTGCTCAGCGTGGTTGCGCTCGGTAAAGACTTCCACCACGCCCGCAAGCACGCCTACGAGGGTGTTGCCCAGATCAAGTTGGAAGGCTCGCACTTCCGAACCGACATCGCGGCAAAGGTTGCTAATGACTAAAGACATCGCCGGCTGGCACCACGTCTACTCGGGCAAGGTCCGCGACCTTTACGAGTCAAACGACCCAAGTCTTTCTCACCTCATCCTTGTGGTCGCCTCAGACCGCGTGAGCGCTTTCGACCACGTTCTAGAACCGGCCATCCCAAACAAGGGCAAGTACCTCACCACCCTCACCAACTGGTGGTTCGAACGTCTGCCAGTTGAAAACCACGTGAGCCACGAAGTGCCCGTTCCTGAAGAAGTAAAGGGCCGCGCCACCGTTGCCAAGAAATTGGAAATGTTCCCAATCGAGTGTGTGGTCCGTGGTTACATCTCTGGCTCAGGCTGGAAGGAATACCAGGAGAACGGCGAGATCTGCGGAGTTGAACTTCCAGAAGGCCTGACCTTCGGTGGCAAACTTCCTAAGCCAATCTTCACCCCCGCTTTCAAAGCAGAACTTGGCGACCACGACGAAAACATCAGCTTTGAAAAGGTTGTTGAAATCATCGGGCTCGACAACGCCGAGCGCCTTCGCGCGCTGTCACTAGAAATCTTCACCTCGCACCGCGATGATATCGTCACCTGGACCTACGGGTTTATGCAGGATAATTTCGAAACCGTCCGTCAGCTGATTGCTAACCCTGATAGCTTTAACAAGAATTTCCTTGGCTTTATCGACCTTACCCAGCACGCCATTACCACCGAAGGTATTAGTATCTTCCTCGTTATCCTTGCCGGTATCGCCGCACTCACCCAGTACATTATTTCTAAGCAAACCACCCCTAACACGACGACAAAGCGATTCCGTGATGTCTTAGCTGAAGCTGGTGAAGGAAAAGAACCAGACCAAGCTGAATTGAACGCGGTGGTCATG
>JALQVK010000131.1 GCA_023260375.1 Rhodoluna sp.
CGGTGTCTCCTACGACGATTCCCTAGGGGATGAAATGCGAATCACGGTTATCGCTGCAGGTTTTGATGGCGGTACTCCTGTGCGAAAGCCTTCGATGCCTATCTCAATGCGAACCAACACGGATCAAATTCAGGTGGTTGAAGTGGAAGAACCGTCGCAAGCTCCAGTGGTAATTGATTCTCCTGCAGCTTTTGCGGAACCAAGTTCTGGTTCGTCTGAAGACGACACCTTTGGTGGGTATCTGGCCGATTCAGCCACGGTCTCGCCAGTGACCGAAGCGATTGAACTTCCAACTCCTACCAAGAAATCCGATGAAGGATTCGGCGACGACCTGGACATCCCAGACTTCCTCAGATAGTGATCAGTCTCGCTGAGCGCTTGGCGGCGACAAAAGCCGCAATTTCTGACGAATGTCAAAGATTGCAACGCGAGCTGCCAACTCTCATCGTGGTCACTAAAAACCATCCCGTGGCACTTGCTGAGGAACTGTATTCGCTTGGGGAGCGCAACTTCGGGGAAAATCGCGTCCAGGAAGCCGAGCCAAAAGCCAGCCAGCTAGAGAATCTCAACGATCTGAACTGGCATCTTATTGGTCAGCTACAAACCAACAAGGTAAAACAGGCACTTACTTTTACGGATGTCTTGCACTCTCTTGACCGAGAGAGTCTGCTAGCGGAATTGGTCAAACGAACTTCGGATAGAGAAAATCCATTAGATGTTTTCATCCAAATCAACTTGACTGATGACCCTGAACGCGGTGGGGTCGAAACCAGCGAATTGATGGATTTTGCCGATAAAGTTGCGAAGTTTCCTTCGCTAAACCTTTTAGGAATTATGGCCGTGGCTTCCCTAGAGACTGATGCGAGAAGAGATTTTGAGGTAGTGGCAAAGTTGTCTGAAAAACTAGTTGCCGACCACCCAAGTGCCAACCAGTTGTCCATTGGTATGTCAGGTGACTATCTCGAGGCCCTCGAATTCGGTGCGACACACCTAAGAATCGGTACCGCAATCACGGGAAATCGCCAGTACTAGCAATATTCTGAACACAAGTGCTTTAGGAGGCTCAATCATGGGTGTAATGGATTCGTTCAAGGACTACTTCGACTTTTCTTCAAAGGGCGACCGTCCGGTTCGTCCTGCTACCACTGCCAAAGGTGCGACTGCCAAAGTGAGCCCTATCCGAACCAATCGATCAGGCTCTGGCGATATCAGCGAGATTGTCACGCTCGACCCAACCGGTTTTCAGGATGTTCGCGAAATTGCTGACCACTTCTGCAACGACATTCCGCTAATTATCAACATGGCTGCACTTTCTGAAAAAGATTCGCAGCGCACACTCGATTTCTTGCTTGGCCTCAAGGAAGGTCGTCACGGTCAGTTGAAGCGGGTAACGCCCAAAGTGTTCCTGCTTACCCCCGCAAACGTTTCGATTAATCAAGACGAAGAGGAAGAAGAACTCGACGAGTTCATCGGTTAATCCGAGGCTGTGCATAGCCACAGCTCTTTAGTTTTTGACTTTGGTATTCTAAAACCTGCACTCGCACGATCAACGTAAAGAGGTTAGTAATGTCTTTGACCCCCGAAGATGTAGTCAATAAGAAATTTCAACCAACAAAGTTTCGTGAAGGTTACGATCAGGATGAAGTAGACGAATTTCTTGATGAGATCATCGTCGAATTCAGACGGCTCAGTCAAGAAAACGAAGATCTTCGTCAACGACTTCTGGCAAGCGACGGTCGAATTGCCGAGTTGCAACGATCTCCAGGTGCACTAGCCGGATCATTGACTTCTTCAAACAATGATGTCGGAACCTCTATTACTAACCCAGGTGCAGCCTTTCCTGAAGCTATGGCTGAGGCGAGTGCAAACGACCCGAACAACACCAACAACTTGCTTCAACTTGCTCGAAAGCTACACGATGAGCATGTTCGAGAAGGTATAGCAAAACGTGACGCTCTAATCGCCGAAGGTCAGGCTACCGCGGCTCGACTCCTTCGCGAGTCTGAGGCACAGCAACGTTCGGACCTCAGCAACCTCGAGCAGGAAAAGGCTCTCTTAGAGCACTCAATCCAAGAATTGCGCCAATACGAGCACAGCTACCGAGCTAACATCCGCAATTTCATCGAAGCCCAATTACGTGATTTAGACGTGCCTACCCAGACCCCGAATGGGTCTCAGGGGATGCTAGGTAACTAGTTTCAATGGCAAGAAAAAAGAGGTCCAGCCCAGCCGTAATGTATTTGATTCTGACCGTCATCCTATTTGCGGTTGATCAGGGAACAAAGGCTTGGGCTTTGGCTAATCTTCCACCTTTTCAGGGAAAGCCGTTCATCGGTGAGCTCCTAAAGTTTTACCTAGTCTGGAACGATTCAGCGGCATTTTCACTGAGTCTTGGTGCCACTTGGGTGTTTACAATCATTTCGTCGGTCGCCACCTTAGTAATTATTTGGCTGCTACTTAGAACTCCATCAAAGGCTTGGCGGTTCACGCTTTCAATCTTGTTAGCCGGTGTTGTCGGCAATCTTGCCGATCGACTATTCCGAGCACCTGGTTTTCCAGTTGGAAAGGTTGTCGACTTTCTTCAATTGCCATTCAATTTTCCAGTTTTCAACATCGCTGACATCTGCATTAGTGGCGCTATGACGGTTGTTGCGGTGCTTGTAATGCGTGGCGTCAAGCTCGGCTCCTAATGAGCGAACTTAAGCAGGTTTTCATTCCAGACGGCTTAGCCGGACTGCGCGTCGACGCTGGTCTCTCCAAGGCCCTTGGTCTGTCTAGAACCACAATCACCGATCTGATTGAACTTGGTTCAGTTAGTTCTGAAGGAAAACTTTTAGGTAAAAGTGATCGTCTAGTCGCCGGCACAATCGTCGAAGTTTTGATTGTCGAAAAGAAAGATCGCCTATTAATTCAGGCCGATCAGGTTCCAGACTTCAAAGTCATTTTTCAAGACGAACATCTCATTGTGGTCGACAAGCCCGCTGGTGTGGCGGCACACCCGTCCGTGGGTTGGGATGGGCCAACCGTCCCAGGCGCATTACTCGGCTTAGGTATCCAGCTTTCGACATCGGGGGCTCAAGAGCGTCAGGGTATCGTGCAGCGACTTGATGTGGGCACGAGCGGGCTAATGGTTCTGGCAAAGTCTGAGTTGGCTTATTCGAGACTCAAGCAAGCATTCCGAGACCGAACCGTGCACAAGGTCTACCACGCTCTGGTTCAGGGGCATCCAGATCCATCGAGTGGCACCTTCGATGCCCCGATTGCTCGCCATCCAAAATCAGAATTCAAGTTTCAAGTACACCCCGATGGCAAGCCTTCGGTTACTCACTACGAAACAGTGGAGGCGTTCCGCTCCGCATCGCTGCTCGAAATCATTCTCGAAACTGGGCGCACCCACCAGATTCGAGTTCATTTCTCGGCTTTCAGGCATCCGTTAGCGGGAGACACCATGTACGGTGCGGATCCAACTTTGGCGAAGAAACTTAGGCTAGAACACCAGTGGCTACATGCAGTCAGGTTGAGTTTTGAACATCCGATTTCTGGCGAAAATGTCGCGTTTACCAGCGAATATCCTCAAGAACTTTCAGAGGTTCTAGACCTTCTGCGTGGCTAATTTCTAGATGTCTGAAAAACAGTTACTCTTA
>JALQVK010000146.1 GCA_023260375.1 Rhodoluna sp.
GCCAGGTTATGGTTCTTAGCACCTTTGCGGAATGAAATAGCAAAGATGGCCGCGAGGAGTGCGATTGAACCTGCAGCCACATGAAGAATAAGGAGAAATCTAGTCAGTTGTTCCATGCAACCAAGCCTATTGATTTCGAAACTGTTGCCGAATGACAAAACCCTCGGATCTCTCAGAGGGTTTTTCACTGTCTCATTAGTGAACATCCGCTTTCGCGGTGCGCGGAGAATATGGGATTCGAACCCATGAGGGCTTGCACCCAACACGCTTTCCAAGCGTGCGCCATAGGCCACTAGGCGAATTCTCCTGGAGTTGCTCGAGGCAACTTTTCAAGTTTAGTGCTTTGGTGCTTTACCCAGTAACCGATTGAGGCTAAGCGAGATGGTAGCTGAGACCAGCATGAACACCACAATTGCCAAGATGAAGGCGATAACACCGGTTACGCCACCCTTCTCGTTTGGGTTCAAGAACCAGTAGGCCCACCAATTCGTGTTGAGGCCGCGGATGATGGTGAAGATTAACCAAGCTAGCGGGAAAAGCAGCGTCCAGAAGATTTGCTTGAACTTCAACTTGGTTGCAGTGACTGTTAGTGCGAAGTCCAAAAGGATGAAAATTGGTGCCCAAACGTGGAGGATTTCATTTGGTAGAACCGGCCAGTCGTAACCATAGTCTGGGTCGCCTGGTAGCACTGGGGTTCCGCGAAGAAGCGCGTTATAAACAACGGCAACGACGATGGCATAGGTGCTCACACTCAGGCGAGCCAGTGTCAGTGCCTTGGTGTCAGTTTTGCCTTGTAGTTCTCGAACCGCTGTGACGGTTAGAACCACGGCAGCAATCAAACTGGTGTGAATGGTGAAGTATGCGAAGTACTCACCGGGTCTGAAGTTGTTATGAAACAGTCGATCCGTGACTTGCCAAACTACGGAGACCAGGATTGCAAAAGCTGTTGCGAGTCTTACCTGCGGTAGGAATTTTGTCATGCCCTAACCATACGCCGATAGCGCCGAAATGTTCACTGCGAGTTCTCAGGTTTCGCAAAGGTTTCTCACAGTTATGAGGTTCACTCTAAACCTGTGAGCAGCTGCTCACTTGAAAACGGAGGCATCATGAAAAGCAATGTAATCGCAGCGGTAGCCGGAGGACTAGTTCTCGGGGCGGCAGTTTTTGTTCCGCTCGGTGCAAACGCAATCAATCAGGAAATCAAGCAGGTTTCCACTTCTCAGGAAAAGGTCGAAGCGCCGACCAAAATTGTCGCGGATGAACCTCAGACGTCAAATGACGATTTGGCACAGACTGCGGCCATTGATCCGGTGGTTACTCCTGATCCAACCGTCACCCCAGACCCAATCGCTGTTACCGGACCGACTTTTTCGAGTGGTGACGACGATGAGTCGGACGATGTCAATGACGACGAATCAGATGACGTAAACGAGACCGAATCTGACGACTAACATCGTCCACAGGTGAATTCTCACACCGGTGTCGGTGGATAGAATTGGAACTGGACTCCCCGTGCGGCGCCACCTCGGCTAACTCCCCCAGGATCGAAAGATAGCAAGGGTAACTGGGCTCTGGCGGGTGTGCGGGGAGTTCTTTATCTCCAACTTTGCTGTCGGTGGGAAAGGTTAGGCTTCAACTGTGAGTACTGCTCTTTATCGCCGCTATCGCCCAGAGAACTTTGCCGAACTGATTGGTCAGTCGCAGGTTACGGCTCCGCTAATGGCTGCACTTCGCGCCGACAAAGTAAACCACGCTTATCTTTTTTCTGGGCCTCGAGGCTGCGGAAAGACCACATCCGCTCGTATCCTTGCCCGTTGCCTGAACTGTGCTGAAGGCCCAACCGACACCCCTTGTGGCAAGTGCCCGAGCTGTATTGAGTTAGCTCGAGATGGC